>JAESUN010000235.1 GCA_016763045.1 Opitutaceae bacterium
CCCCGCCTCATGCACGATCATCATCCCTAGCCAAGACAACCCAGCCATGGAAACGATAAGCACGATTTGATGGATACGGTTCATACCGGAAGCTCACCGCGAACACGGTTTCACACAACACAGCATACAACCAGCGTCGGCCTGCGTTTACTTATCCGGATCTGCCGATTCACCCACCAGCTCCACCCGCCAAGCCAGCGCGTAATCCCAAGGCTCATCGTAAACCCCAACACGGCGAGACACCTCCAGACGGTATCGACCCGAAGCCAGGGCCTTTAGATAGATATGTTCAACGTTGTCGACTCGGCTGTTACTGACCGCGAGCTCGTGTTCATCGCCGTGGTCATCGGTATGGATCAATCGCAGATTCAAATCCGCGGTGCGAGGCAAGCCTGCCCAGCCGCCCCCGCCTGACGCAGCCGCTCCCTCGTCCGTTGCCATACCCGTGATCCTGCGGTGCCAAGTCAAGATGATGGACGCCTCGCCCATCGGCGCCTGGGTCGCAAACGTGTAGACCGCTGTCTGCTCAGGCTTAATCTCACGGAAGTCCCAGTCCATCCGCTTGGGCATACGCCCCGGGTTGGCCGGCCCAGCCTGCAATATCTGGATGCTGTGATCAAAATGAACCACGCCGGCGCCTAGATGATCATCTAACGGATGCCCGGGCTCAGGCTGCCAACCCTTGGGCTTGACCGCGCCAGCCAGTAGCACCGCCTTGATAACCTCTGCCTTACCCGCGCGGTGCGCCTCAGCGGTCATCTCATCTGCCGCCTGCAATAAGCGTGCGGCACAAGCAGCCACCGCCGGGGTTGTAAAACTCGTCAACCCGCGCGGCCCCACGATGTCCGGCTTACTGCGCCCACGCCTCTCGATACGGGTGTACCCGCCGCTGGAACCGCCCTGCTTAGACTCCGCTGTCCCCACAGCAATTACATTAAACGCCGTCCCCAATAGGTAAGGCACGGGCGCCTGACTACCATTATTAACACCCACACAAATCACCGTGTCGTGCTTATCAATCTGCCAATCCACACGCCTAAGCAGGATCGCCGCGTTAGGCGAATCGCTGATCCAAGAGTGCGTCAATACACGCATCGGCCCACCGACAGGCGGACCATCCGTCCCCGCATTGAGATACCCCGAGCCCATCCAATCACGCGATTCAAAACAGTGAACCACATTGACCCCAGGCGCGAGCCCCGTCAGGCCATAGATCACCTTCGCGGTCGCATAAGCATGACCGGACACCTTCGACACGCCAGACCGCTCAACAAATGTCACGCCCGTAAAGTTCGGCGAACGTGTATTCGGCAGATACTGCCCCGCCCCCATCTCGACATGCCCGACCGTGATGCCTTTGCCGGTCGGGATCGCCTTGCCCAGCCGGGCCCGCGCGGTGTCGATCCCCAATAGATGGTGAAGCGACGGCGGCTTGGGCTTGGGTTTAGGTGCATCCGCTGGCAGATCCGTCGCTGAACCAGCATCCCCGCTCCCCGGCCCGCCGGGCTGGACCGCTGCGGAATTCACCGCCGACGTCTGGGCCCGGGACGGCTGAGGGTTCAACCACCACGCCGAAGCCCCCAGCATCACCACTGTTAGCCCGATAAGAAGCGTGTTTTTAAGTTCGTTTGCCACCATGGGAATATCGGTCCGATCGAGACCTACACTTGGTCCTAGTCGCCAACTAGCGGGTAACATCCCCGCAATTAGGAACCAATCATCCCTCAGCGACGTACTCAATACCGCCGATGACCCCCGGGAGTTCGATAAATTTCCCTATGATGTCTCGGCCATGCCAGACAAGCTGTGTACCGAGGCCCGTATTGCTCAAAGCTGATTATGTCATCGTTGGATCAGGACTCACCGGCAGCGTCATCGCGCGCGCCTTGATCGACGCAGGCCGTGACGTGCTGGTCGTCGATCGACGCGACCACGTAGGCGGCAACGTCCACGACCACGACCACGAGTCCGGCATCCGGGTCCACACCTACGGCCCACATTACTTCCGGACCAATTCAGACCGTATCTGGGAATTCGTCACACGATTCGCCGAATTCTTCAAATACGAAGCCTCCCTCAAAACCCTCGTCGACGGCAAGCACGAAAACTGGCCCATCGCCGCCAGCTACATCGCCCAACACATCGGCGTCGACTGGAAACCCAAATTCACCGGAACGCCCACCAACTTCGAAGAAGCCGCCCTCTCCCTGATGCCGCGCGTGATCTACGAAAAGTTCATCAAGGAATACAACGAAAAACAATGGGGCGTACCCGCAGACACCCTTAGCGCCGATCTCTGCAAACGCTTCGATGTCCGCGAAGATGGCGAGCCCCGCTTAAAACCCGACTGCAAATATCAGGGCATCCCCCTGCTGGGCTACACGCATCTGATGCAACAGATGATCAAAGACATCCCCGCGAAGCTCAACTTCGATTACCTGAAACGCCGCGACGAAATCCAAGCTGACAAGCTGACCATCTTCACCGGGCCGATCGATTCGCTGTTTGATTACAAGCTCGGCAAACTCGCTTACCGCGGACAAAAAAGAAAACACAGCTTCCAACCCGGCGCCGGCTTCGCTCAGCCTTGCGGCCAGGTCAACACCCCGATGCACAGCCAAGGCCCGTCCATCCGCACGCTCGAATGGAAACACATGATGCCCCGCGACAAAGCGGAACGCATCCCCGGCACGCTGCTCACCACCGAGACGCCGTTTAGCCCTACCGATTCGTCGGCATACGAATACCCCTTCCCCGACGACAAAAATGCCGAGCTCTACCGCCGATACCGCGAGCTGGCGGACGACACCGAACAGGTGCTGGTCTGCGGTCGGCTAGGCGAGTACCGCTACTTTGACATGGACCAAGCCATCGGCCGAGCCATGCTCCTCGCCGAGCGCATCCTGCGCAACGCCCCCGACGCCGACCGCCTGCCGAATGGGTAAACCCTGCCTGTCGCAAGACAGCCTGTAATCCGGTAGATATCCCCGCCTTTTCCACGCGCCCCCCTCTCCCCATCTTCTTCGCGCTCTTTGCGTCTTCGCGGTTATACTAACCCCATAATTATGAGTGAATTCACCACCACAAAAGTGCCCAACATCAGCATCGTCATGCCGACCTACAAACGGCCTGACCTGATCCGCCGGGCCGTCAAGAGCGTGCTCGACCAGACC
Source organism: Opitutaceae bacterium (assembly GCA_016763045.1). Taxonomy (GTDB): domain Bacteria; phylum Verrucomicrobiota; class Verrucomicrobiia; order Opitutales; family Opitutaceae; genus NORP342. The sequence goes on from JAESUN010000235.1 coordinate 3,174, forward strand.
GTCACCGACTGGGAACTGATCATCTC
>JAESUN010000236.1 GCA_016763045.1 Opitutaceae bacterium
GTGAAAATATTTGGAATCGGTAAGAGGTATGCCCATTAAAGTAAAAAGGACCCTTCATGCCGCTTAAAGAAAACGAGGTGACATAAATAAGCAAGAGCGGATACGAGCTCTAGCATGATTTATGCTGTGCGGGACGGAGTCGGTGAAGCACTGTCAAAACATCTGGCATACGGATGTTTTCTGCGGATTGACATCATTTGGATAAGGGGTAGTTTTCAGCGTAATGATTTCACTCACTCAAAAGGCCGCAAAACAAATAAAGGTGCTTCAAGACGAAATTGGTGATGCGGAAAAACGCTTACGAGTTTTAGTCGAGTCCGGGGGGTGTTCTGGCTTTCAATACGGGATGTCTTTTAACGTTCGTAAGCCAGATGATGTTGTCGTCGAAAGCCATGGGATGGAAGTATTGGTTGATCCCACCAGTATGGCTTATCTCGAGGGTTCAGAAGTGGACTTTGATGATGGTTTGCAGGGGAAGGGGTTTGAGATTCGTAACCCGAATGCAGAGAGCACTTGTGGTTGTGGGAAATCGTTTAATTAACCACGAAATCGGTTAAAGACGATTCGAGGGAGCAGGACAGGCCGGGTATTCTTACACGTCTGCTATGTGCAGAGCGACAGAACCAAGCATTAGGGGTATTGCTTGTGTTTTTGAAAACCCCGCGGCTTGAATTTCCAGAGAAATGGCATTCCTGTTTGGGAATTCTTCGATAGAGCCGCAGAGATAGTCGTAGGCGGATTTATCTCCGGTGCAAAGGGCGGCGATACTGGGGAGGATATGCTTCAGATAAAAGAAGTAAAAGGGGCGAAACCATGGGTAGGGCTGGGAGAATTCAAGGACAAAGAGTCTCCCGCCTTCTTTCTTCAGTATGCGGTGCATTTCACACAGTGCTTGATTTCGATCTGCTATATTTCTTAACCCAAAAGAGATGGTGACGGCATCTGTCGAGTTGTCTGGTAGGGGGATCGCCATGGCATCTCCCAGAAAAAAGGAGATTTTTGCATATGTCGCCGCTTCCTTGGCTTGCTTCTTCTTTTCGGCTTGGTCGAGCATCGGTTGGCAAAAATCCATCCCGGTTATTTCCGTTTCTGGAGGAAGGGCTTTGCAGAGAGCAAAAGCAACGTCGCCGCTACCTGTCGCCAAGTCTGTGATGGTTTCTGGTTTTTGCTTTTTTACGGCGCGAACGAGCCTGTATCTCCACCAGAGATCGATGCCACCGCTTAACAAACGATTAGCTAGGTCATAGCGCCGGGCAATGCGCCCAAACATGGAATTGACAGCAGCTGGATCAGGCATGGATGACTTCTTTTAAGATTGGGTGGAGGACTCTGACTCGGATTGGAGGTCCTTGAAGCTTTTGACAACCCAGCGTGACAGTTCTTTTTCAGGGTTTTGGGCTGTGGTTTTGTCGATAGTGAAAGATGATTTACCTGAATTACGGGAGATGAGAGTTAGGCCATGATGGAAGTCGTGAAACTTTGATTCGCAAAGAGCTCTAATGGTTATGTGCTGTTTGAGGCTTTCATCGACGAGTTCTTCAATGGCTTCCGCCTCAAAGTTGAGTTCAAAAGTATATTTTTTCGTAAAGCGTTTTGCGAATTCCGCTACCTCTTCTCTCAGAACATTACGTTGGTCAGATTCATTTTCTTTGAGCAACGCCTTCAGTTCTTTATCTGGGTTTCCGATAGTGTCCTCGGAAACATCGAAGGTTTTAATCGAAGTGGAAGGGAGTTCGTATTTAAAATTACGAAAGACTTTTTCAAGAACCGTCATGAGTCCACGTGCTCCCGTATTTTCTTTTTCCGCTAATTCGGCGATTTTATGCACCGCGATGTCTGAGATATTAAAGGCGATCTTATAGCCTTCAAAGTCTGATCGATATTGAGAGAGGATACTTCCTTCAGATCGAAGTAGAATGGCTTCGAGATCATCTGTTTCGAGAGGTTGGCAGGCGACTCGGATGGGTAATCGTCCGACAAATTCGGGTTCAAATCCATATTCAATAAAATCGGTGCTCTGTGCCATAAGCAGAGGATCAATATCGTCAGCTATTGATTCTTTTTGGGTCGAGGCAAACCCCATCTGATTATTTTGAAGGCGTTTTTTGATTTGTTCACCCAGTTTATCGAATGCGCCACTAACAATGAAGAGAATATGTCGGGTATTGAGGGTTCTTTTGCCGGGCTTTCCTCCTTTTTGCATTTCCATGACTGCCTGCATTTGCCCAAGGATATCGGTTTGGCTATGGAGGTTTACGTCAGCGTCTTCCATCAATTTGAGAAGGTTGATTTGAACACCTCTGCCCGAAACATCTTTTCCTCCAGCGCTTGATTGAGCGGCGATTTTATCGATTTCGTCGATATAAATGATGCCGTATTGAGCTAAGTCAGTGTTGCCATCCGCATTTCTGACAAGATCGCGAACGAGATCATCAACATCACCTCCGACATAGCCTGTTTCTGAAAATTTGGTGGCATCTGCTTTGACGAAGGGAACGCCAATGAGTTTGGCGATGCAACGCATGAGGTAGGTTTTACCTACTCCGGTCGGTCCTAAGAGAAGAATATTTTGTTTGGCATATTCTTTTTCCTGTAAGTCAGGGTTTGTCAGGCATTGTCTGACATGATTGTAGTGATCACAGATGGCGACGGAGATAACTTTTTTTGCCTCCTCCTGCTTAACCACAAAACGATCGAGGTAATCTCTTATTTCCCGGGGTTTGAGGCTGAATTCCTCGATTCGGTGGAGGATCTCCCCAGCTCTTCCCCCTAGAGAGGCAGATTCTCCCGTGGGAGGCGTTTCTTCGGCTACTTTGCTCGATTCAGGTGAGGCGTTGAAAAAATTGGGCATATTTCCTTCCTTGAAAAGATCCTGAATTTGCTTCTGGAATTCTTCCATAGGATTTTTAGGTTCGTCTTTATCACTCATTTAAGACTTACTGTTAAAACCTTTGGGGTTGACGCGACCTCAACTGTAAAAATAGGTTAAGTTGATATTCATCGTTTTAGTGCCAAACTATAGAATCTGTTTATGCCAAGCAATTTAACCAAAAGGGAAATCGTCCTGAATATCTACGAGAAAACTGGATTTCCGCAGAATGAAGTTCAACGGACTGTTCAAATGGCGCTGGACACAATCCTCAATGCCTTAGCAGAGGGCCGTAATGTGGAACTCAGGAATTTCGGAGTCCTTGAAGTTCAGGTTCGGAAGGCTCGAATTGGTCGGAATCCCAATAAACCTGAGACGGATGTGGTTATTCCCACTCGTGCAGTCGTCAAATTTAAGGCAGGGAAGGTCCTAAAGGCTCGGATAAAGGAGATCGATCTGGCTCAATTGGAAAAAAAGAGTGATTCTTCCTCCCTTGAGGTTGAGTAAGTCTATCCTCTGGCGCTAGTTTTTCGTTTATGGCTCAGTTGAAAACCCTTCCTGGTTTTCGGGTTTTCTATCCCGATGACTTTTCAAAGCTCCAGTTTATCATTCGCAAGTGGAGGCAGAGTGCTGTGGTTTACGGATTTCAGGAGTATGATGCTCCAGTTTTGGAGCCGTTAGATCTATACAAGGCAAAATCTGGTTCTGAAATAGAAGGCCAGCTGTTTAATTTTACCGATAAAGGAGGCCGAGAGGTAACTCTCCGACCTGAAATGACTCCCAGTGTGACCAGAATGGTGGGAGAGAGGGCAAATAGTCTAAAGAAGCCCATTAAATGGGTCAATATAGGTGAGAATTTTCGCTATGAGCGTCAGCAGAAAGGAAGATTACGTTCTTTTTATCAGTTGAACGCGGATATCTATGGAGAAGCGGGAGCTGAAGCAGAGGTCGAATTGATCGCATTTTTGGTGGAATCACTCTGTTGTTTTGGATTATCTGAGGAAGATTTCTATATTCGTCTCAGTGATCGTGACCTATGGGTTTATTATCTTACTTCGAAGGATATCTCACTTGAAGCTGCGCAGGATATTTTATCGGTAGTGGATAAGATGGAGCGGGATTCAGAAGAGGAATCGCTGAAAAAGCTGCAAAAAATCCTGGGAGAGGGATCGGTGGAGACTCTTTATTCTGAATTGAAAAAAATGACTCAGATTCGCTCTTTGGAGGAATTAGAGGCCTTTTTTGCCGACCGGAGTGGTAACGGAGGTGGTTCAACTGCTTTAAAGGAGCGGTTAGCTGATTGGCAAAAGCTACTTGGAGGACTGGACGCCATGGGTTTGTCTTCTTTTGTCCAAGTTGATTTAGGAGTGGTTCGTGGGTTGGCTTATTATACAGGTTTTGTTTTCGAAGCTTTTGATAGAAAGGGGAAATTCAGAGCCCTTGCGGGAGGAGGTCGTTATAACCATTTGGTAAAAAAATTGGGAGGCCCTGATTTACCTGCGGTTGGATTTGGGATGGGCGATGTTGTTTTGCATGAACTGCTGGTCGACCGGGGTTTAATGCCCGAGATGGTGAGCTCTCCGGATATTTATGTAATTGTTGGTGGCGAAGAGGAGCGAAAGTCTGCTTTAAAAGATATCTTTAACCTTCGTCAGGCCGGTTACAGGATCGAATATTCTCTCAAAGAAATGGCTTTTGCGAAGCAGTTTAAGCAGGCAGCTCAATCAGGCGCTAAAATAACTCTTATTTATGGAGCTGAAGAGCTGGAAAAGGGAGTTGTCAAAATGCGTGATATGGCTGGGCGTGAAGAAGTGGAACTTCCTCTTTCACGGTTATTCGAAAGCATTCGAGATTTTTTCAGTGGTTAGTTGAGCCGGTTTTTATAAAGATCATCGTGTGTTGATTGTCAGCTTAGTGTTGGTTGCAGCCTATGGGTTTCTTTTATTGTATGCTCTTATCCATGGAGCTGCTTTCGTTTTTGAGCCACCAGTCCCTAGTTACCGGGATGGAGAAGCCCTCATAAAAGTGAAGGGGGCTGATGGGGTTTTGCTTTCGGCCCTTTTCTTAAAAAATCCAGAATCCAGGTATACATTCTTTTATTTTCACGGAAATGGAGAAGATCTCGGTGATTGTCTTTCGACAATGGAGATGATGAGAGCAAAGGGGTATTCTGTCTTTTCGTTTGATTATCGAGGATATGGAACGACACCTGGAGTCCCTCAAGAGGCCAATGTCTATGCGGATGCGGCCTCAGCTTTAGAGTATTTGACAACGAAGGAGGGAGTAGATCTTGGATCGATCATTCTGTATGGGAGATCCCTTGGATCAGGCCCAGCAGTGGAGATGGGGACTCGTTATCAGGTAGGAGGAGTCATTTTGGAAGGTGGCTTTATCAGTTCTTTTCAAGTGGTGACTTGTTTCCCTCTGATCCCATTCGATTTTTTTAAGAATTTGAAAAAAATCGGAAGACTCGATTGCCCTCTATTGATCATTCATGCCGAAAAAGATAAAGTGGTAGGCTTTAAACATGGAGAAAAGCTCTACGAGCGGGCCAAAGAACCGAAATTTTTCTATTCGGTTTCGGAGGCCGGTCATAATGATCTTATTGAGAGAGCCGGGGGTCTTTATTGGAAGGTATTGGAGGATTTTATCCGAGCCATTTGATGGGATAAAACTTCTTCTCTACGAAAAACTAA
>JAESUN010000237.1 GCA_016763045.1 Opitutaceae bacterium
AACAGTCATTTTACCTTCTGTTGCATACATCCCCGATTGATTCATGAGAGCAACAAACTCCCGATAACGAGGCGTCTTCAGTCCATCTACGGGATAGGACTTAAAGACCCCGCCCGTGTGATAAATGTTCTTCGCCTGGGCGGCATAAACTCCCTCATCAATGCCTCCTTGCATACTTTCAACATAAAAAAACAACCCCGACACCAGCGTAAGAGCAGCGATCAAACCTACCGCCCAACCACAACAGGAGAACCAATAGGCTCTGACCCAGCGAATACGCCCGATCAAAAATCGACCCAAGACGCCTGTGATTATCCACCCTGCAAGACCAATGGACCAACTACTATACCAACCGCATAATGGAAGCACCACCAACGGAACACTCCAAACGAGCAACCCCAAAGCCATAGATAAGCAAACCTCTATTCCCTGATGGATTTCCACATCCCTTTCCTTGCAAATTTTAGAGAAGAGGAAGTATCCTCCACATAAGACCCCAGGAATAATACCAAAAGACAAAAAATGTGAGCTCAATTCAATCATAGTCACTGAATAAAGCCTCTTATTTGGCAGTTCCGAAGGTAAGCCCTTGAAAAAAGATAATCACTTGATAGCTCATTGTAATATTGATAGATCCTTCCGCGACTCAGTCATGAAACTAATCATACAAATACCATGTTATAATGAAGCTGCGACACTCGGAATTACCTTAAACGAACTACCTCGTGAGGTAGCAGGATTTGATAAAGTAGAGTGGTTGATCATCGATGATGGAAGTCAAGATGATACAATTAAAGTGGCAAAGGCATGCGGAGTCGATCACACCGTTCGTTTTACGACAAACCAAGGATTGGCCAAAGGATTTATGGCAGGGCTGAACAGAGCTCTGGATGAAGGAGCTGATGTTATTGTGAACACCGATGCAGATAACCAATATAACGCAAAAAATATAGGAGCGCTCGTAGAACCTATTTTGTCAAAAGGAGCCGATTATGTCATTGGGGCGAGACCCATTCAGGATATTGCTCATTTCCCCGCGCGCAAAAAAATACTTCAAAAGTTGGGAAGCTGGCTTGTCCGCGTTGCGAGCCGAACGAACATTCCAGATGCACCGTGTGGATTTCGTGCCATGAGTAAATCCTGCGCCCGACAACTCAATGTCTTTAGTGACTACACTTATACCTTGGAAACAATTATTCAGGCAGGGCAGAAGCATATGGTCATCACCTCCGTTCCTATATCGGTAAATCCCGATCTAAGACCTTCGAAGCTCGTCAAAAGTATTTTCAACTACATCACCCGTTCTGTCTTCACCATACTGCGGATTTTCGTCGTCTATAAACCTTTCTTTTTTTTCATGACGATTGGAGCGACCCTTTTCACCGTCGGACTCATCCTAGGTCTCAGATTCTTGTACTATTACATGGGGGGAGATGGCTCCGGCCATATTCAATCCGTGATCTTGTCAGGTATTCTCATGGGAATCGGTTTTCAGACTGGGTTAATCGCCTTCGTAGCCGATTTGCTCTCGGTGAACAGACAACTCCTGGAAACAATAAAATTCAGGCAACATAATTGACACCGAAAAGTTGTGACGTAAATGGATGAACCAATTGCTAAAAAAGAAGACTTTGCTTCAAAATATTCCGAAGCCGGAATCATCGGGAAAACCCTAATTGATAATTTCTACAGAAACATTGATAAACTCCTCATCAATGCGGATATAAAACAAGCGCTCGAAGTGGGGTGCGGGCACGGATACTCCACTCATTATCTGGCAAAATCACTAGGAAAGAATCATATAGAAGCTTCCGAATTTGACGAATGCATGATCCCTGATGCCAAGACCCGGAATCCAGGGGTATTAATCAGCCAAGAGTCCATTTACCAATTGCAACGCGAGGAAAACAGCTTCGATTTGGTGCTGGCACTGGAAGTCCTAGAACATCTAGAGGATCCAAATAAAGCACTGGAGGAGCTTCAAAGAGTCACCTCCCGATACTGCATCGTGAGCGTCCCGCGCGAACCCCTATGGCGCTGCTTAAACATGGCCAGAGGGAAATACCTCAAAGACATGGGAAATACAACAGGACATATTAATCACTGGTCAAAAAAGAAATTCATCCATCTCGTGAGACAGTATTTTGAAAGAATAAAAGTCCTCACCCCTCTCCCCTGGACAATCATTTTGGCCGAACATCCAAAACATTGATACATCAGTTGATCAAATATGGAGTGGTAACGGTCGCTAGCTACCTTCTTCTACTAACGGGGATGTACCTTCTAGTTGATGTAATGGGGTATCACTTAGGGCTTTCATATCTGATCGTCCTGAGCCTTGTTTACAGTGGCGTTTATATCGCACAGAGCCGATTTGTTTTTAAGGTCAAATTCACCCAGAAAAGGGCCTTTCGATATTTGATTACCTTATTTTTTTTCTGGGGAGCAAACAATCTACTCTTTAATCTGCTAACACTTCTTTTCTCAATCCATTACCTACTGGCTATTTTGATAAATATACTTGGATTTGGTCTTCTTCGATTTCTTATTCAAAAGAAATTCGTTTTTGAAAATTAAAAGCAGACAGCAGGCCCCCTGCTCTCTCTTTGGATAAAACCGCTCCATTTCTAGGGTTCTTTGAGCAAAAACAAGGACAGCCCTTCGGGAAATACCTATGAATACTCGCGTAAGTACTCTCATTACATCCGATAATTTCTGCGCTTTTCCCAATTTGGAGCATCTATGCTAAGTGCCAAATAATTCTCGCCGATCTATGCCTTATAACATGAGCATCTCTATACATCAAAAAAACTCCCCCTCTTTTGATCCAAACTTACGTTGGGCTCTTTCCTGTGCTTCGGGATACCTTCAACTAGGTTTATTTTCTGAAGGTGCCCGTGAGCTAAGCTCACTGGGACTCGAATATCAGACAGAGCCACAAGTTCTGGAGTTACGCATCCGCATACTGATAGCCCGCAAACAATGCGGGAAAGCAGCCAAGCTAGCTAAACTAGCAACAAGGCTCCATCCAAATTTAATCGATTTCTACATTTTAACCGCATTGGCCTACGACGAAAAAGGAAATCCTAAAAAAGCAAAGGAAGTGTGGCTCTCAGTTCCTTATTCATTTCAAGGCTCAGGTTTCTTACACTATGAAATTGCCCGTTGTGAGAAAAAGCTGGGAAACCATCTGTCTGCTCACAAGCATATCGAAGAAGCCATCAAAATCGACGGAGACATCAGTCAGAGCCTCATAGACTACTCCGAGATGAATCCCACCACCGAGGGGTATTTCATCTAGAATACATTCTCGGGTTAGACTCGCCATCACCCATTTTCTTTTCCAACACTGCAACTATGGGTGATTGGACTACTATCGACTGGGATGCCTTGGATAGGCTTCGCAATACGTTTATCCACAGGAAATCTCCGTCGGCGACTCCTTACTGGACCTCTGAAAGTGATCTGGCCAGCTATGATATGACTTTCGCAGAAAGAATAGGATGGAAGTGGGATGCTGTTCTTTCTCATTTAAAAACCCTTGGATGGGAGCCCTCGACAAAATACGTTCTCGATTGGGGTTGCGGCACCGCAATCGCTTCCCGCCGAGTTCTCTCCACTTTCCCTCACCACGCTTGGACCTCTCTGACCCTTTGGGATCATTCCACTCTGGCCATTCAATATGCCCAAAGGGTTCTCCGTAGCGATTTCCCAAACCTCAATATTGAGATTTCTTCCTCATCCATTCCTCAAAATTGGCAAAATCAACAAGGACTTCTCCTCGTTAGTCATGTCCTCAATGAGCTCACTCCTTCTTCCCGATCAGAGCTGATTCAACTCGCCCGTCAGGCACAAACAATCCTGTGGATAGAACCAGGAACCTATAATGATAGTCGAAGTTTAATATCCCTGAGAGAAGAGCTCTCTGAAGACTTCACCATCCTGGCTCCTTGCACTCACAACGCCACCTGCGGATTACTGACTGAAGGAAATGAAAGACATTGGTGTCACCATTTCGCCAAACCACCAACAGAGGCTTTCACAGAATCTTACTGGGCAAAATTCGGGAAACGTATGGATATAGACTTGAGACACCTCCCTTACAGTTTTCTCGTTCTCGAACGAAAAAACGATTCACCTTCTCCGCTCACCAACTTCTCTAGAATCATCGGAGCACCTCGACAATACAAGGGATTTGCAAAAATTCTCAGTTGTCAGGAAAGCGGAGTCCGTGAAATAGAACTGCAAAAGAGGGATAACCCGAAGCTATGGAAAGAGCTACGAAAAGGCCGTGCAGGAACCCTCCATGAGTGGGAAATCTCGAACGCCCGTATCATCGGAAGCACATCACCCCCTCCGAGATAAACCCTATACCCCGTTAAAGTTCCCCCTTCTTCAATCCTTGAAGAAAACTCATCAGTTCCTCTATCACGCAGGAAGCAGTCGCTTCCTGCATCTGCACACGGTTCACTCCATTTTTTTCGAGTCTACCTTGACGAACCACTGACACTTTCCCTCCAGTCCGGCTAGCAATAGCCCAATAAGCCCATGGTGTTTTTACACCTGTCGCAGGACTAGCCTCTGCATATCCAGTTGTCGCGAGCCCTAGATCACTCCCAAAAAAATGACAGACTCCGCAAGCCATCTCCGACGCCACTCGAGCTGAAACACAGTTAACAGACTCTGCGTGTATATGATCAACGCCTAGCTTCTCAACTTTTTGCTCGAGCGTATAGGCTGTTATACCTCCCAAAAAGTATGAAGATGCTCCAGATTCCGAACCCACTATTGCCTGTAATCTTCCACAGGTTAGACTCTCCGCCACAGCCAAAGTGCATCCCGGAGCGGCCGTCAATATCAGTGATTTCAAAGTCATTGCTCACTCCTTTTTCTAACGGTAACCGTCATATACAACTCTTAATAGGACCACTTTCTTAAGAAATCGAGCGAAA
>JAESUN010000238.1 GCA_016763045.1 Opitutaceae bacterium
AATTGTCGATGGTAACTAGTGAAACTAGTGGGGTGCTAGCCAATAAGTTGACAAATGCTCCTATTTGATTCGTTTTATTCGTTTAATCGATTCTTCTTGCTGTTTGGGACTATTAGTCCCTAATCCGCGCTTTTTTTGCGGCCCCTGATGGGATCGCTAGTTGGTTGATAGAAGAATATGAGCACAGACACAGACAATCAACAGGATTTTAGCAGCTTGGGGCTTTCGGCTCCGGTTATGAAAGGCCTGGACGAAATCGGATATGAATCACCTTCACCTATTCAGGCGGCGATCATTCCACATGTATTAGAAGGTCGCGATGTTATTGGCCAAGCTCAGACGGGAACTGGGAAAACCGCTGCATTTGCCCTGCCGTTACTTTCGAAGATTGATTTAAAGAATACTAAGAGCCCACAGGTCCTTGTTTTGACCCCGACTCGTGAATTGGCGATTCAGGTGGCGGAAGCTTTTCAGACATATGCGGCCAAGTTGAATAATTTTCATGTTCTCCCTGTATATGGGGGGCAAGATATCGGTGGTCAGTTGAGGCAATTGAGACGTGGGGTTCACGTGATAGTGGGCACGCCCGGTCGTGTAATGGATCATATGCGGCGCGAGACTTTGGACTTGAGTGCTTTGTCATGCATCGTATTGGACGAAGCTGATGAGATGCTGCGAATGGGTTTCATCGATGATGTTGACTGGATCATGGAGAAAACGCCATCCGATCGTCAGGTGGCTCTCTTTTCCGCGACAGTGCCGGAGCCGATCAGGCGTATTGCCCGTCGGCATTTGACGGATCCAGTTGAGATTAAGATCAAGACAAAAACAACAACTGCTGAAACGATTCGTCACCGGTATTGGATGGTGAGTGGTTTTCATAAGCTGGATGCACTGACACGGGTTCTCGAAGGTGAAGAATTCGAGGCGATGATCATTTTTGTTCGGACCAGAAACTCCACGACGGAATTATCAGATAAGTTACAGGCACGTGGCTTTGCGGCGGCACCTCTCAGTGGGGATATTGCACAGCGAACACGCGAGCGCACGATCGACCGTCTAAAAACGGGTAAACTGGATATTCTCGTGGCGACCGATGTGGCTGCACGTGGGCTGGATGTGGATCGCGTGACACATGTGATCAATTACGACATCCCTTATGATACCGAATCCTATGTCCACCGTGTTGGACGGACGGGTCGAGCAGGTCGAAAGGGAGATGCAATCCTCTTTGTCGCTCCTCGTGAAAAACGTCTCTTGCGATCGATTGAACGGGCGACCAATAATAAAATCGAGTTGATGGATATGCCGACGACAAAATCGATCAATGATAAGCGGATCGAAAAGTTTAAGGAAAAAATCACCGAAACGATTGCACAGGGAGAACTGGAATTTTTTACAGATATCATCGAGCAGCTCCGCCAGGAACAGAATGTTCCTTCGTTGGAGATCGCGGCTGCCTTGGCTAAAGTCGCCCAAGGAGATGAACCTCTCTTGCTCGTGGAGCAGAAACGCCCGCCTGAACGCGAATATGATGATAGAAGGTCTTCGAGAGGGGATCGTTTTGAAGGAAGAGGAAGAGGCGATAGAGGGGATCGGCCTGGTCGAGGTGATCGAGGAGACGCTGGACGCTCACCACGTCGCGACCGTGGTGACGATGGACCTGAATCAGGCATGGCGCGCTACCGTATCAAAGTGGGGCGTACTCATGGAGTGACTCCTGGTAATATCGTGGGTGCCATCGCCAATGAAGGTGGTCTTGATAGTAAGAATATAGGTCGTATCCAATTGCATGAAGGCTATAGCACAGTTGATCTGCCTGTTGGTATGCCTCGTGAAGTGATGAACGTCTTGAAGAAGGCGTGGGTAGCAGGCCAGCAAATGGAGATTTCTCCCATGGAAGGTGGTTCGTCCAGAAGGGAAGACTCCCGGAAGCCTCGTCGTTTCGATACTGATAGAGGTGGCCGTAGAGGTGGAGGAGATCGCCCTTTCAGAAAACGCCGGGACGAGCGCTAAGATTTTCTCTGTTTCATATTATTTTTAGAGATACTGAGCCCCGATGCTTCGGGGCTCAGTTTTTTGTCTTAGAGCTTAGGCAAAGCATACGTAGGTTTTTGGATTGTTTTCTTTATATAAGGGGATGAATGAAATAATTTTTCAAAAAAACTCTTGACCGACCGGTCGGGTTTGATGCAGGTTCGTTTTATGCCCACTGTGATTGCAAAGAAAACCAAGCGCGATGAACTCGTTGAAGTAGCCTCAAAGCTCTTTTATGAACAGGGTTATCATCGGACTGGTATTCAGCAGATCATTGGAGTCGCAGGTATCGCAAAGGGGACATTCTATTCGCACTTTAAATCAAAGGAAGAGCTGGGAGTCGCTTGGTTGAAGGCGAGGCATTGGACCTGGAATGGCTGGTTATCCGATTTTATACAGAATAAGGCCGGAAGTAAGGCATCGAGCAAGCTCATGGGACTTTTTGACTTTTTGGAAGAGTGGATGATAAGCTGTGACTTCAGAGGTTGTGCTTTTCTCAATACGCTCGCTGAGATCCCAGAAAAAAATCATCTGCTACGAAAGGAAGTGGAGGCTCATAAAAAAGAGCTATTGGAGACGATACAATCCCTGGTGGATGCACACTTTGAAGATAAGCAGAAGAAAGAGCGTATCCAGTTGGCCACGATTGTTTATATTCTTTTCGAGGGTGCTCTGGTTGAGATGCAGAACTTTCATGAGGTTTGGCCAGTAGTGGCTGCTAAAAAACACTTAAAGTTAATGCTTTAATTTTTTTACTTAACAATAACCGACCGGTCGGTTTATTTTAATATACAAATAAAACAAAACCCAAAATAAATATGAAAACAAAACTACTAAACTTAATCCTAGTAGTCGGGCTCTTTACAGGGGCTGCGTATGCATCAAATGATGAAATTCCTACTGGTCCGGGTCACAAATTGGTTTGCTATCAGTCGGTAGAAGTTGACGGCGTTAATATTTTCTACCGGGAGGCGGGCTCTAGGGAAAATCCTACCATTCTTCTTTTACATGGTTTTCCGACATCCTCTCATATGTTCAGAAACCTGATTGAGGATCTAAAAGGTGATTTTCACCTAATCGCTCCAGATTACCCTGGATTTGGAAACAGTGATCAGCCTTCGATGGATGAGTTCGAATATACATTTGATAATCTGGCGAGGATAATGGGCTCGTTTACCGAGCAACTTGGACTCGATACCTATAGTCTGTACCTGATGGACTACGGAGCTCCAGTCGGTTTCAGGTTGGCAACGGCTCATCCCGAAAGAGTCGAGACCCTTATTATTCAAAATGGGAATGCCTACGACGAAGGGCTGCGTGATTTCTGGGATCCAATCAAGGCTTACTGGAATGAGAGAACAGCGGAAAATGCACAGGCGTTGGTTGGCTTCATCACACCAGAGGGTGTGCAGTGGCAGTATACGCATGGTGTTCGTCATCCTGAGGTGATTAGTCCGGATAATTGGAATAACGATCTGCGTCATCTGACTCGCTCTGGAAATCCAGAAATTCAATTGCAGCTTTTCTACGATTACGGAACGAACCCAGGCTTGTATCCTTCATGGCAGGAGTATTTTCGTGAATTTCAACCACCTGCTCTGATTGTTTGGGGAAAGAACGACTATATCTTCCCGGATGACGGTGCTTATCCCTACTTACGTGATCTTAAACAGATCGACTTTCATCTGCTCAATACAGGGCATTTCGCGATTGAGGAAGACGGTGAAATTATCTCAACGCTGATCAAAGAATTTATTCCACGTTACGTCACAACGAAGTAAGTGAAAATTTAAGACAAAACAATAACCCCTAAAAATAAAATACTATGAAAATCAATTGGACTAAAGCTATTATTGCCGGAGTCATCGGCACACTCCTATTCGACATCCTGGGATTATTTCTCACTGGTCAGTGGTGGGACATTCCGGGCCTTCTCGGTGCGAAACTTGAGGTGGGACTAGCGGGAGGAGTTGTCGCTCATTATGGAAATGGTGTTGCGATGGCCATCATTTACTCGGCGTTGGCTCCTTCGCTCTTTGGGCCGGTCTGGTTCCGTGCTCTTTCGTTTATGACTGTGCAAACAGTGATGGGCGTCTGGCTTTTCATGCTTCCTCTACTTGGAGCTGGTATTGCAGGCGTGAAGATGGATGCGATGATGCCTTTCATTACGTTGGCCCGTCACTTCGTCTTTGCGATTCCTCTCATCGTTTTGATCACCGTTCATACTGGGTCACGAAAAGATGAGGAGACCTGTGAGGGCACCTGTGATATCCCTGTTGTCTAGATCAAGGAGGAAAATCATGGCAACAGATACAACAGAGAGTAGACCACCGTTCCCTCCGTTTTCATTGGAGACTGCCAGA
>JAESUN010000239.1 GCA_016763045.1 Opitutaceae bacterium
GACCTGGCTCTTGCAGATGCCTCTTTTGCGTCTAACGAGACGACTCTTTATATTGTTGGTGGCAGGACATCTGATGGCTTATCAAAAGCGATTTTTTCGGTGACGCTGGATGATGGAGGGGAAATCAAACAGACCGAGCTGACGGAGCTTCCTGTTGCACTGAAGGGTCTTTCGGCAACGGTGAATGGCTCGACTCTCTATGTCGCTGGCGCGACAAATGATGGGAATGAGAAGAAAATCCTGAGTCTCGACCTGAAGGATTCTTCCTCTGGTGAATGGGAAGAAATGACGGTTTGGCCAGGAGAGGGGCAAGGAGCTACTTTAATGGCTTATCAGCAAGGTTCTTTATTTTTGACGCAGACGATTGTTTCGAAAGAAGGCGTGGCTGGGACAGTTTTATACCGTTTGAAAGACGGAGAGACTGAATGGAGTTCATGCAGTGCACCGCCAGCTGTTTTAGGTGTTGGGGCAGCGCTCTCGATCAGACAGTCTTTTATTATTTTTGGAGCAGCTGGAATCGATCAGGAAGGGGTCGAATTGTTCACTTACAATACGATTACAGATGAATGGGTTTCGGTTGGAAAGGCTGCGCTGGACCAAGACTTACGGGCTATCATGCCATGGTATGTGAAGAAATCACCGCCGGAAACGGATGTGACGGGAGTTGTTGTTGTTCAGGGAAGCGGTGAAGGTGCGACAGTTGTTCTGATTGAGCTTGTCGTGGCAAAAGGGATGTTTGCCTGGGTGGACTATACGGTGGTGATCATTTACCTAGGATCGATGATCCTCATTGGACTCTATTTCTCTAAAAGAGAAAAGGGCACCGAAGACTTTTTTGTTGGAGGCCGGAAAATGCCTTGGTGGGCAGTTGGCTTTAGTTTGTATGCCACTGGGACGAGTGCGATTAGCTTTATGGCTTTGCCAGCTATCTCGTTCAGGGAAAATCTGGTCTTTTTGAGTGGGCCTCTGTTTGGATTAGTTGGTATTGTGGTCGTCGCGTTTTACATGGTTCCGATGATTCGTCGGTTGAATGTCACGACGACCTACGAATATCTTGAGGCGAGATTTCACCCTTCGGTTCGTGTGCTTTGTAGTATTATCAGTATCGCGTTTCAGGTGGGTGGTCGCATGAGTGTTGTTCTTTATCTCCCCGCTCTGGCTTTGTCTGCTGTCACTGGAATTGATGTGATCAGTAGTATTATCGTGATGGGAATTATCGCCACGGTTTATACCGTCTTGGGAGGAATTAAGGCCGTTATTTGGACGGATGTTGTCCAGGTTGTCGTTTTACTTGGCGGGGCGTTTTTATGTTTGGTCATTATCTTATCCCATATTGATGGAGGGATAGCGGGCGCCTGGAATATTGCTGTAGCCAGTGATAAGGTTAAGATGTTTGATTGGCGCTGGGAGTTTGCAGCACCGACTGCATGGGTGTTCCTGCTTTTGGCTATCGTTGATATCACTGCTATCCCGAGAGATCAGGTAATGATGCAGCGGATTCTCTCGACGAAAAGTGACAAAGCGGCGGGTCGATCGGTTATCATGATGGCATTAATTGTCATTCCGGGTAGTTTGTTGTTCTTTGGCTTAGGAACAGCGTTGTTTGTTTTTTATAAGAGTAATCCTGCAGAGTTGAGTCCGCTCTTGATTAACAATGATTCGATGGTTCCCTTTTTCATCGCATCCCAGTTGCCGGTTGGAATCACGGGGTTAATCATTGCTGCGTTGTTTGCCGCTTCTATGTCTACTCTTGATAGTAGTATGAACAGTGTGGCGACCCTGGTAACAGTGGACTTTTACAAACGTTTCAAGAAAGGCGTTACGGATGAAAGCTGCCTGCGTTTGGCTAAATGGATTACGGTCTTGGTGGGTGTGATTGGAACAGGTATCGCTCTCTATATGAGTCGATTTGATCTGATGTCGTTGTATGTCACTTTTATGGGTTTAATGGGATTAATCGGTGGCGGCGTTGGAGGTGTTTATATGTTGGGGATGTTCTCGCGCAGGGCCAATTGGCAGGGAGTATGGATAGGGGCTATCTTCAGTTTAGTCCTTACATTGGTCATCAGACAATCAACCGATGTGCATGCTTTGATGTATCTTCCTATTTCGGTCGTCAGTTGTTTGATAGTGGGTTACATCACTAGTTTTGCCTTTCCGGCACCTCAAGGTTCTCTCAAGGGACTGACGGTTTTTAAAGAAAACTAAAAAAATGAAGGGCTTGTTCTTTTTTATGAAGAGGTTCTTTCGATTATTTTTTGAATTTAATACGTAATGAAAAAATATAAGACAGTGATCGTCGGTACCGGAGGTATCGCAGAGAGTCATGTGAACGCAGTTCGGGCTTTGCCTGATCGTTTCGAACTGGTTGCGGTCGCAGACGTGGATGCCGAAAAAGTAGAGGCCTACGGTAAGAAATATGACATTCCTCGTAGTTATACTGACTATGAAGAAATGCTCGCTGCGGAAAAGCCGGATCTTGTGCAAATAGCGGTTCCTCCACTGCTTCATGTCAAATTCAGTATCATGGCGATGGAAGCAGGGGCTTGGGTTTATTGTGAGAAGCCTCTTTGTGCGTCATTGGCGGAATTGGATAAGATTGAAGAGGCCGAGAAAAGAACAGGGAAGTTCTGTGCCTCCGTTTTTCAGATGCGATTTGCTCCCTCCAGCACTCATGTTAAAAAACTCATCGAAAGCGGACGCTTAGGTAAACCGATGATTGGCATCGCGCATACCTTATGGTACCGAGATCTGGAGTATTATGGTGTGTCATGGAGAGGGACATGGAAGTCTGATTTTGGTGGACCGACAATGATTCTCGGTATCCATACAATGGATCATGTGCTAAACCTGATGGGAGAATGGGAAGAGGTCCGGGCTATAACCGCGACTCTGGATCGCCCGATAGAGGTGGAGGATGTTTCTATGGTGCACGTTCGATTCAAGAATGGCGCCCTTGTTTCCATGATTAACAGTGCTCTGAGTCCGAGACAGGAAACTTACATACGTCTAGACTTTCAGAAGGCGACAGTTGAACTGAAACATTTGTATGTTTATCAAAACGAGAATTGGAGTTTCACTGTTACGGACGAAGAAAAAGACTCCGGATTGTTGGAGGAGCTAACTTCCTTACCGGAGGATGCACCTTCGAGTCATGTTAGCCAGATCAAGGCGATGGTTGAGGAGATGGACCGAAACGAACGACCATCGACCAGTGGTAGCGGAGTTCGGGACACCGTCGAATTTGTAAGCGCAATTTACAAATCTGGTTTCACTGGTGAAGCGGTGAAAAAAGGAACCATCGGAAAAGATGATCCTTTTTACAGAGATCTCAGTGGAAAGTCCTCAAAGGCTTAAGTAGACGTATTTAATCATGGCTGATTCAGAAGAAAAAGTAACTTTAGTCCATACACACGGGCGTTCGGTGGATGTTGAGGTAGCGGGTGTCCGTTTGTTTCGTTATGTCTATAATCCGGTGGAGATCCCCATGACGGAATCTCCCAAGCCATATTTTCATCCTGTGAAAACGTTGCAGGGGAATGTGATGACCAATCTTCGTTCCAACGATCATCCTTGGCACCATGCTCTTGCCATGACGGTTACTCTTTTGGATGGTTACAATTTTTGGGGCGGACCTACTTATAAGAAGGGTGATAGCTACCAGTGGTTAGATAATCACGGTCGTCAGAAGCACTTGGACTGGAAAGTCCTTTCGGCCAATGAGGATGGTTCCGTGCAAATGGAAGAATCTTTGCTCTGGGAAACCCTCAAAGGAGAAGGTTTACTTTCAGAAAATCGTCGAATTGGGGTTCCAAAAATCTCGTCAGAAGAGGGATATTGGATATTGGATTTTGCGACTGATTTGGAGAATGCCTCTGGTCGTGATCTTACCTTTGGTAATTATCATTCATCTGAAGAACTAAAGGGATCTCATTATACGGGACTGTTGTTTAGGATGGCTCGTGAATTTGTGTATGAATGTGGTGATCCTGAGATAAAGCTTCTCGCTGCAAATGGGCTTGATGGAGAAGACGCTGTGCACGGTGCTTCCTCTCCATGGGTGGCAATGGTAGGTCGTCACGATGGGACTTTGGATCGAAGTACCGTGCTCTTCTTAGACCGTCCAGAGAATGAGACTTATCCGTCCCATTGGTTTGTCCGCAGGGCACTTCCCTGTGTGGCCTATACTTTTCAGTACGATCAGGATCGTATCCTAAGAAAGGGTGAAACGCTTAGCTTAAGTTATCGTATGGTGATCGCCAATGGCGCTTGGAGTCGGGAAAAAATTGAAGCGTTTGTTGCGTCTCAATAAAACTCTGCTTCATCTTCTGGTTCCCATCCTATTTCCTCTTTGAGCCGGCTTATATCAATAAGCCGGTCTGTTGGTTTATCTGGATTCCAGGGGATATGGCTGTAGTAGCGTTCGACAATATCCTCAAGAGAAAGGCTTGCTCGCTGACACCTGGAGGCTGGCAGATAAATACGAAATCCCGGTAGATTGGTATTTAAGACGCATTCAAGAAAGTTAGTGGTGTCTGGAAAGGTAAGAGCTGCAAATGCTTGACGAATCCATGTTAAACCAATCTTGGCAGGTTGTTTTCCCATTTTCATGTGATGGGGAGGGATCATGGTTGGAAATCGAACGGCGATGCCTTCTATCGGGTAGAGGGATGCAAAGTAAGAAAGCATGTTTTCACCAGTTGTTTTGCTCAGGGCATAACTGTTTCTTGTATTGGCTGGAGTCGAACTATCCAGAGGGAACTCGGGGAAGTCGGGTTTTTCCGTCTTAAGAACAGTGCCCGATCCCTCACTCGCTAGAACCTGTATAGAACTGGCAAAGATAATTTTTTTCACTCCAGACGTTGCGGCCGCCTGAAAGACATTCATGTTCATGGCACAATTTTCATTGAAGATAGTCTGTGGGTGACCGCTGTAGGAATGATTTCCAAGGTGAATCACAGTATCTACATTCTGGATGGCTTTCTCGGTCGCTTCCGTATCAAGAAGATTTAACTTCATGACAGGCAGAGCCTGATTATCTGCCTGACGGCAATCGGTGGGGATAATATCAAATCCTTTATCTTTTAAGGCTTTGCATATATAGCTCCCAATGTTACCTGAGGCGCCTGTGATGAGGGTTTTCATGAGAAATAAAGAATTGAAGAAAATGAAATAGAGAAGACCTTCTTTTTTAAAGAGAGGGTTCCCGTTCGAATCCTGTTTCAGGGTCGAAAGAGGGCTAACGTAATAGTTCTAAAAGGATGTGTGTCGAGTGCTTACTTAGGCTTTAAATATCTTTTTCAAGGAAGGTAATATGGGGGGCTCTAGTCGTCACTTTTGATGGGAATTGTTCTCTTGCGCTGAAGTGGGTTTTATCTGTAAGTTATTCCTTTAGTTAACTCCCCTTTTTTACCTCTTTTATTCCCACGATTTGAAGGCTCTTTTTATTCTCGTTTCACTCTTCCTTATTATTGTTAGCGCGGCAACTTATTTGAATTTGCCAGAAGTTCGGACCGATAGGCCGCAACTGACTTGGGTCATTGCCGGTGGAGGTGAGAAAGAGGAGCAGGTGGAGATGTTCTATGAGTGGATGAAGGAAAATAATTATCCGCAGTTTGATCTGAAAATGGAGAGGCCAAGTGGGAGGCCTGAAAAAAAGAATATCATCCAAGGGATCTCGGGTGTCGCGGCCGATATACTGGATTGCTACGAAGAACATGTCCCACTCTACCAATCTGTTGGCATGTTGGCTGATTTAACGGATATTGTTGGGGAGATGGGTCTGGGGCTGGAGCAGACCTATCCAGCCGTCAGGTCTTCAATGCAGGTGGATGGGCGTCAGTACGCATTTCCGCGCAATGTCTCAAGTAGGCTATTGTTGGTGCATGCGGAAGCCTTTGAGAAATTAGGGCTCTCTCCACCTCC
>JAESUN010000240.1 GCA_016763045.1 Opitutaceae bacterium
AATAGTTACGCGCTTCGCGGCACCAATTACACCCTCGTCTAACGTAGAGGATAGGATCACCTTTCATGCTGAAAACCTATGCAAAAAAGCATAAAATCGCAAGCTGTTTCGAGTGCGATTTTATAAAAGATTATCAGATCGAAAGTTCTTCCTTTACCTCGGCAAATATTTGGATGGCAAAGGCTAAATCTTCTTTCGAATGCCCTGCTGAAACCTGGGTTCGGATGCGCGCAGTTCCCTGAGGGACAACGGGATAGAAAAATCCGACAACATAGACGCCTTTTTCAAGCATGCGGGTGGCCATCTTTTGAGCGAGCGTCGCATCCCCGAGCATGATGGGCACAATGGGGTGGCTACCCGGTTTTATGGTGAGACCTATTTTCGAAAGTCCCTCTCTAAAAAAGCGTGTATTGTCTTCCAGTTTATCCCGCAGCGCAGTTGAGCTCTCGAGCATATCGAGGACTTTGATGGAGGCTGCGACAATAGAAGGTGCGAGTGTGTTTGAAAAAAGATAGGGTCGGGAACGTTGCCGAAGGATCTCGATGATTTCCTTACGGCCGCTCGTATATCCACCGCTGGCTCCGCCGAGAGCTTTCCCAAAAGTGCCAGTGATGATGTCGATACGGCCCATTACATCACAGTATTCGTGAGTTCCCCGTCCGGTTTTTCCTAAGAATCCTGCGGCATGGCAGTCGTCGATCATGACGATAGCGTCGTATTTATCCGCTAGATCACAGATTCCTTTGAGGTTGGCGATGGTTCCATCCATGGAGAAAACTCCATCCGTTGCGATTAGGCGAAAACGTTTTCCAGATGCTTCTTTTAACTGGGCCTCAAGATCCGCCATGTCGTTATTTTTATAGCGATAGCGGGCGGCTTTACAGAGACGAACTCCGTCGATGATACTGGCATGATTCAGTTGATCACTGATAATGGCATCTTCTGCTGTTAGGAGTGTTTCAAAAAGACCTCCATTGGCATCAAAGCAAGATGGATACAGGATGGTCTCTTCAGTTTCCAAGAAATTGGCGATTCGACTTTCCAGTGTTTTATGAATCGTTTGGGTTCCACAGATGAAGCGGACGGAAGAAAGTCCGAAACCCCATTGGTCGAGCGATTCTTTGGCGGCTGCTATGACTTCGCTATTATTCGAAAGCCCCAGGTAGTTATTGGCGCAAAGGTTGAGCACTTTCCGGCCTCCCTCTACTTGGATATGAGCGCTTTGGGAACCTTCGATCAGGCGTTCCTGTTTGAAGAGACCAGCTGCCTTGATTTCGTCACATGTTTGCCGGAGATGTTCTAGGAATTTTTCTTTCATGAAGAGTGATGAGAATGCGAGTGAGGATAGGGAAGAAAAGAGCAGGCCGAATCCAAAAAAATAAACACTACTGTAGTAGTTTATGGAGCGACTCTGCGATGATGATATGTCCGGTTGCGTTTGGATGAACGGGTTCGGGGCAAAAAACTTCGGATTCATGCGTTTTGAGCAGCCGTTGAAAAATCACGTGTGTCTTAAGATGATGTGTCTGGTATTTCGTGCTCAGTTTTGAAACCACCTTGATGTATTTTGGCAGCAATTGCAGGACATCATGTCGAAATGAATTGGGGGAGGTTTCCTGGCTGATGAAAAAGGGATCAATCAATATAATGCTACATTTGGGAAGTGATGCCTTTGTTCGTTTAAGAATATCCTCATAAGCCTCCTGATAGAGTTCAGGAGGAACCTGATCCTCACTATTACGTAAAACTCTATGTAGATCGTTGATACCGACCTTGATAAAAAGCCAGTCAGGTTTGTGGCGAAGCACATCGTCATCCCAACGATTTCGAAGACCGGTTGCCGTATCTCCACCAATACCTTTGTTGATTACCCGAAATTGTTTAGTGGGTTCTCGCAGGATCAAAAGATCAGAGAACATTTTGACGAATCCACGTCCGAGAGGCCGGTCGGCGTCGCGTCTTCCGCAGTCTGTAATGCTATCACCGATAAAGAGAAGAGTTTGTTTATTCTTAAATGACATAAAATTGAGTTGTATGGGAAATAACGCTTGCGATGGGCTTATCGATAAATGACTTCACGGATATCATTCCCTTTGAATTGGACGGTTTGGCTGTCGATGCGTTCGTAGCCGGGTAGGGATTCGGCAGCATCCGCTTCACTGGTATGGAAGAAGCGTTTTTCCAGAACGTAGGGAGCCTCCCATTTTAAGGGAGCAATGGGATTTGCCTTATGTTTCAGGAGGGACTCTGCTATTTTTTTCCGGATGAGGGCGCGTGATTTTTGCGCAGAAATAGAAATGGCGGATCCTCTGCTTAGGCCTTGTTTGACATTGGCAGTCGTTATTTCGGGGATAAGGGCTTCAGCTTCATCGCAAGCATCCGCTTCACCACTGAGGAAAATGAGCGGTATGCCAAAATCGCCATGATAGAGGGCGAATTGGGCAATTTCTCCAATTAGTTTTCCATTGAGTTTGTAATAATCAATGACCTTGCTGCTTTGGGTATGGTTCATGTTGCTGGTTTGAATACCAGCCATGGCATGTTGCCCAACCATCACACAGGCATCGAAATCTTCGATGAAACGATCTCTCACATAACGTGGAGAAGTGGGACGACCGTGGATTAACTTTACCTCTTGGTGCAGGTCTTCGAAATGGACGGCTCCGGGCCCATGCCCATCGAGAACCATTATTTCGGTAGCACCCGCATCGAACAATCCATCAGCCGCTGCATTGATTTCGGCAGTAAGGAGTTTTTTGGCGGCGTCATAATAGCGTCCATCGGGATAGGCTTGCTCACTGAAGGAGACGACTCCGGCGACACCTTCGATATCGGTACACATGAAAATTTTCATCGTATAGCTGGTTTGTTTTTTGGGGTAAAAGGGGGAAGTTTCTAGTGAAAACTTCTAAGAATTTTTCTGAGCAAAGTGGATTCTCTTTGCTTGGCTATAAAGGGCAGTTGGCTAGCCGGATTTTTCGATCACCTGGATATAGCTACGGACTGTCTGTTCGAAACCCATATCGATCGCTTCGACGATCAGGGCATGGCCAATGGAGACTTCCAGGATAGAGGGTATCTGAAGGAAGGTGGAGAGATTCTTTAGATCGAGGTCATGCCCGGCATTGACTCCCAGTCCGATTTTTTGTGCGTGAAGGGCTGCTGCGGAAAAGTCCTTGAGGATGTCGACGCCTCTTTCGGTGCCGAAGGAGCTGGCAAAGGATTCTGTATAGAGTTCGATACGGTCAGTGCCTACTTTTTTTGCCTCGTCGACTTGTGCTTTGTCGGGATCGAGAAAGATGGAGGTGCGGATTCCGTTTGAGTGAAGTTCTTCCAGGATGGGGCGGAGTGTTTCGCCATCGCTGAAAAGATCCCAGCCATGATCAGAAGTCAGTTGGTTGGGATCATCGGGAACTAGGGTGCACTGGTGCGGTTTGCATTGATTGACGACTGCTAGAAAATCAGGGGTCGGATTCCCCTCTATATTCAATTCCTTTCCTGGATGGTCTTTTATCCATTCTGCCAGTTCATGTGCATCCGAGTAGCGGGCATGTCGTTCATCGGGCCGAGGATGTATCGTAACGCCGGCTGCTCCGAAGCGCAGGCTCTTTTCGGCATATTCTATGACATTAGGGAAGTCCCTTCCTCTAGCGTTTCTCAGAAGGGCGATTTTGTTTAGATTAATGCTTAGGCAGGTCATTATAGGGTACTATCTGGATTCCCTGTAATGGATGCTTTGATGGTCGGCTTTTGCAATTCAAATTCGTGGCTGATAGTGTGTTTAAAACTTTATGAGGATTGGGGTGATTATGTAATGGCGTCTAGAGGGAGGGTTCTCATTATTCAGGGGAGATGGAAAGTTCTGAAGCAGGTGATGCCTTGATGAGATTGTCGGAAGCAGATAATATTCTGGTTTTACGAAGAAGTGTTTCTGCCGGTGAATCTTTAACGCTCGGAGATGTTACCTTGCTGGCTCCTGATACGCTGGGTTTGGGTCATAAAATTGCGGCTTGTTCTATTCTGGAGGGAGAAAAGATTTTTAAGTACGGAGCTCCTATTGGTTCTGCTACCTGTGCGATCCAAGCGGGTGAGCATGTTCATCTTCACAATATGAAAAGTGATTACCTCCCAACCTATACCCATGACAATGCCTTTATCTACGACAACTCTTGAAGGTTATTTAAGGCCGGATGGTCGCAAGGGTATTCGCAATACGTTGTTGGTTATTTACCTGGTGGAGTGTGCGCATCATGTGGTGAGAGAGATAGCAGTGCCTTTTCGCGAAAACTCAGTGCATGTTATTGGGTTCAGTGGCTGCTATCCCAGTGAATATGCCCATAAGATGCTCTATCGGCTTTCCACTCATCCG
>JAESUN010000033.1 GCA_016763045.1 Opitutaceae bacterium
CGTGCTCCAAAACCTTAGTTTTGACAGAGCACAAGTATTCTGCTTACATTTCTTCTATATTCATACAGCGATTACACATTTTTTGATGGATACATTCATGGACATTTTTTTCAGACACGGAAGCAACTTCCGGATGAATGCTGTCTCTGGTCATTTCGTCTTTACCCGTAAACCTTACCTTTCCCTGTACCCTCTATTTTAAATCCACTCTGCGTGTCCCTAAAAAGATACGCTTTTTTATATCTAGATATAAAAAATTCTCGTCTTTTCAAACCTCCCCTTCAGTAAGATTCTCTATCCACTCACCGACTATGGCTTTGACCAGCGAAGAAGACCCAACCCAACACGATTTCGTAAAGCAATCTAGCCTCTACCAGGAATTCCTAGCAGAGAGAGAAGAAATCCTGAAACACAAATGGATAGAATCCGAACGTCTGGGATATGATATCGGATTTGAAAAAGCTCTTCTGGATTGGATTCGCAAACATAGAGAAGGCTGGCGCAGTAGTCGACGCAGCACCACTCACTGAGCATTCACCATTAGAGTATGGTCCAATGCTTCGACTCGCTTCACATTAGAAGCGAATCTGTCCTATTTATTTGTCACCCAATATGTACTTGGGCGGCTGACTCCAATTAGAATTCGTATCCCTTAAAGTGCTCGGGATCGTCGGCTTGTCTAAAACGTGTCTTGTAGGTTTTATTACTCGCAGCTAATTTAAGAAACTGATCCAAGGCGACCACTTCAACCGGGCCTTCTAGGTTGTCTACTATTTCGACAAGACTGTTGACGTCGTTCGACTCACGAACGTGAACGAGTAAGAAGTAAGGGCGCTTGCTATTGAGCGCGATCAATTCGTTCAAATCATCTCTCACTGCATCCCGAGGACGTTTTGGATCAATATAATAATCATAGGAAAGCATCGGGCGACCATCACGCAAATCACGCGTGCGAGCTGGGCCATAGCCGTTGATGAATCCAATCACATTTGGAAATGCTTTATAATAAGCATCCACAGTCTCTTCGAAAAGATCAGCATTACCGACATTTCCGTCCGCCACGGAGTTGTCCATAATCTCCATCACATGTTCATCGAGAACACCCATTAGCTTTTCAGCTTCTCTCATCAACACGGGGAATCTATCTGCGGGAATGTTGTTGGGATACATATATCCAGGGCCAGACAAACCTCCGATAAAGTAGTCATTAGGAGTGGCGGATTCATGAAAATATTCGAGGGCAGCTGGAGAAAACGCCGTCCAATTCATCGTAACCTGCCAAGCGAAAGGCAACTTACCGCGACCAGGCTTTGTCCAAACGCCAATCCCGATGCTATCAGACTGCACAAAGGCAATATATACTTTCTCCTCCGCTACTAATTTCGCGTCGAGAGCGACGTGATGGTTATTCGTAAATTTAAAGCCGGGTGTAAATCCGAACTGACAATTATAGCTCAAATTAGGCAGATTATGCAGCCCCTCCATTTTGAGCCCATACATAGAAAGAAGCATAGTAGACTGCTCTTCAGTATCTTTGCCATAAGGGTGCCAACCAAAGATGATCGCTCCAGTATTAAGGTCAGTCAGGAGGCGTCGATTGAGGATCAGCTCGTCGGCCTCTTCGGGATCTGCCGATAAGTCATGAAAAAACATGCGTTCCCGCACACCCCAATCTGCCATACCCGGCATCATCGTACGACCACGATGGCCGCCCATTAGCATAATCTTGTCTCGATTGCACTGTGCCCAATAACGATCGATAGCATCTCCGTAGATTTCAGCATCGGATTGGCCAGTGTAACGACCGCGCAAATCATCGATCTTCTGTAGACCATGCTTTTCAACGAGAGGAATCAACTCCTCGCTCACGACAACTGCATCTTCAAGGCCCGCAATCGTGAAAGCAACATTCAGCGTCGCTCCAATCGTCTTATCCCAAACAACATAACCCTTGGTCGACGATTTAAATTGATCCAATGCCTCATCTGCAGTCGAAAGCTCCGTATAGGAAACCCCATGCTTGCGCTTGTAGAAGTCGTAAAGCGGCTCAGTGATCTCCCACTGAAAATCCGGCGGGTGAACGATGTAGAGTTGTGCCTCATCACGGTTGGCCAGCCCTTGCAGGCTGATCAACATCGCCTTTTCTGGCAGGCCGCTAGCCACTTTCCAGTCGAGGTCGAAATGCATGACCCAAGCTTCTTTAGCAGGAGTCGCCCCCACTGAACATAAAAAAGATCCGACCGAAAGAAGGCAGAAGAGAGAAAGATAAAGCGATCGGACCATGGATATTTAGGGTCTAGAAGTGTCGTCAGCAGAAAGTTTACGGAAAATATAAATAAGTGGGCGATTACGAGTGGAATGCAACTCTATGAGAGTAAGCTTTTTACCTCCTTCTTCCAATCGATATTCGCTGTAGATTCGAATGGTTGCATCACCCTGCGAGACTTCGACTGGAACCAAAGCTTCCAATCGTAAGGTCCGTTCATTATCGAGCCAACCAGCTGTGACAGGTGTCACACTCTTCTTCGGTGAGTAAACAGCCATATGACGCTGTTCCACCCGGAAATAGTTAGAGAGATTAACCGATTCTCTCGTATTGACGACATTCGTCTCAGTCACTCGAGTCGAACGCCAGCGCATATCGTGCTGAAGAGTAACCTCAGAACCATTGATCTCAATACAGAGATCCATAGTTGACCAACCATCAAGAGCTGAACTTTGCTCTGCATCAAGACGCCAACGACCATTGAAGTCTGAATCAGTAGCCAAGGCAGCCAACGGCAATAAAAGAATGCCTAACAGGAGTTTTAATCGTAGTAATTTCATTAGGTCACACAATCGAAAACCACCCTCAGGTAGTCAGATCTATTTTCTCAAACAGTCAGGAAGCTTAGCGTTACTTAACTTCCTTATGCAGGGTATGCCGACGGAGATGTTTATTATATTTCATCTTCTGGATTTTCTCCGTCTGTAGTTTCTTGTTGCGAGTCGTGTGGTAACGAGAAACAGGTTTTCCCTCTTTCTTTGCTTCTGTACACTCTAATATAGTTATTTCACGTGCCATGGTTATAAAAAATAAGACCCCAAAGGGATCAACTTTGCGAACAAACGCAACTGTAAAGTTACCCAGAAGAAACTTCTAGGAAGACCGAGCAAAATCCTTCTCTATCAAGGCCAATAGGACGCCCCTGCGAAAGACCGTTACTTGTCCACTGCTTGAAGAAACCACAATAGAAATACAATCGGTAGCCAACGAAATAGCAGCAGCAGCAGCATGACGAGCCCCCAATCCACCGGGGAGAGAATGCGCATAATCGGGAGTGTGAATTAAACTTCCAGATGAAACCAACAGGCCATCCCCTCGAATAATAAAGGCCCCATCAATGGACGAAAACTCCTTAATTGTTTCATCCATAAAAGGATTTAAGATATTTCGGTCTTCTTCTTTATAGCCATAAAAGGGATTAAGCACCAAAGGTTTTGTCATTTTCTCCACCTTTGCCGTATCTCCGACAACAAACATGGAGCCAACGGGTCGCCCCTCCCTTCCCTCGACAGCTAGTTCAGTCGCAACTGCAATCACCCTCTCGAGCACTTCAGGCTTCACATCCGGTGGCAAGAAGTTGGATTCATCGCCTAACAAAGTTTTAAACTCCCGTCGGACATCCACCACCATAACGGTGTCAAACTGATCACTGCCAGGAATTCCCCCTATACAACAAATACGGTCATTGCCCTGAATGATCCCACGAGTCATCCCAATCAAGACTGCGCTTCGTAATTGAGCCATGCGACTTTTGGAAAACGACCTCACCTGAATAACTGAAGAAAAGACCTCATGATCAAAATCTCCCTCTCCAATATTTCGTGTGACTAAAATCGTCTTAATTCGGGGAAACCAATCCTTAATACCAGCCCCACTGTTCAAGGTATCTCCAAAAATAGCGATACTCGCACAATGACTCCCTTTTGCGATTTTTTCAGCCTCACTAAAAATCAACCGGTTTAACTTATTCTGACGAAATTGAGTCGGCTTCGAAGGCAATCCTCCTAAAGAGGAAGTTAAACGTTCAAAGAGAATGCCCGTATCAGGAGACTCGACCAAATGATCAACAGACGCCTGATCCTTAACCAATCGAGCAACAGAAGCCAGAACCTGCAAATAACCTGTAGCAGACTCACCAGCGATGAGTAAAAAGACCAAATGCGCCTTTTCCTCATCCTTAACGCCATCATAAGCAATTCCTTCTTTACTCCGGCCAACTGCAAAAATAAATCGACGGGACATTTTCACCCTAAGATGAGGCAACGCGACTCCATTACCCAAATAGGTCGTCATCGTCCTCTCTCTTTCCATCAAGCCCGACAGAAGTTTCTCTTTATCCAAATCTTTAAAGCGCCCAACACAGGTAGCGAGCAACTCTTCAAGAGCACCTTTAAAGGTAGTGCTCTTAAGATCAATTGTTCGGGTGCGTTTAAAATATCGATCTATGCGCATAGGAGCAAATCCTCCCAAATGGATGTTTTAATTCGATTATTTTTCCCAATCCAAACCACCTTTCTTGGTTTCATATACCAAGCCAAGAACTAGAATACCTATGAAAAAAAGAATCGGCAGAAGAATCGGTATCCCGACACTCAGGAATTCTCGATATATAATCGTCCAAGGGATCAAAAAAACGACCTCAATATCGAATAAGATAAAGAGCATCGCTGTAACATAAAACTTAACAGAAAACCGCGTATGCGCCTGATCCGTAGCTGGAACACCACATTCATACGCCGAATCTTTTATCTTATTTTTGCGTGTTCTTTGTGCAAAATGATGACTGGCGCCCAAAATAACAACACCCATCGAAACGGCCAAGAGAATCTGAATCAGAATCGGAAGAAAATCGCCTACAACCATGACTTAAAGAGAAACCGGGTAAGGTATCTTATTTCAAGAGCAAAAAAAAATGATTTAGCCGAAACCCTCTCTCTTTCAATCAACTTTTGACCATTCTACTCTCTCATGATCTGCCTCACCCAAGCCCAATTGCTCCGCATACTCGAGAAGCTTCATATCCTCAGCCAGTCCCCTGAACCCCGCTTCACGTCTCGATTTATCGATCCTCACCCGCATCAACGCATCGAGGATGACGGGATTATCACTCAACCATAGGCGTGATTCTGATACTGTATATAGAGAATTAAAAACGGGACCACCAATGTACTGGTAGCGCTCTAAGCTAACTATTGTAAAAATCCAGCCCGCTCGAAATTCTGGGATTGCCGAAATTTCAGCAACCGCAACAGGCGCTGTTGCTGGGCTCCGGAAAAACCGTACTGTATTACTCGCATTCCACAATGTCGCATTGACCAACGATCCATTGATTCCTAACACAGGATGGTCGCTATAAGCAGGAAGATTGATCCAAAAATCGACCTCAAAGAGCAAAGGCTTAGCCAGAAAGCTTCTCCGGTCGTTTTTATTCGAAGCAAAAAGATCATCCTCCTTCGAGGCAAAATAATCGATCAAACTAACGTCTCGGGGAATGGGGCTATCGTAGAACCATTCATCATCATAGAAGAGCCCTGAATTCAGGGCTTTCACCTCTACTTCTTCGAAAGAATCTCCTCCGATACTCAGAGGAGGCATAAAACCACCCAATCGCAAATGGTGCTCACTCAATCCTATGATAAAAATATCATCTCGCACAAACCCCCTTTTCTCCAACGCAATAATCAGCCCTCTGACAAGATTCTCTGGCGTCGATAATCCAGGCCCAGAAACAGTATAGACCTTTAATCCGACTTTCCCCTTTTCTCCCGGTTCCAATTTTTTCCCGTTTTCACTTTCAAATCGATCAATCAGGGCCTCCACCGCTTTGATGTAATCTTCAGAAGAAAACTCGCCTAACGAGCTCTCCTGCACAATATTTGAAGGAGGTGTTGGCAAATCACCCTCTCCAAGTAAGACCTGTCCCGAAACAAACCGAACCATCACAGCCATAAAAACCATAGACAGGATTGCCCCCCTCATCACTGGAACGGCTAAACGTTGAACAAATCTAATATTACAATAAGAACGAAAATCCATAACCCTACCCACCATCGAGTTAAGACCGCCGAAAAAACGATATTTATTCACTCTTGGCAGAATATTTTTTCTCAACACGATACGTATGCTACACCCTTGACACGAAAAAAGCTGAAATGAAAAGTATGGAAATGTCCACTGTGACTTCGACGAAATCAAATCAATTTATCTTATTGGTATTAGCGCTTTGTGCGCTATCGCTTATCGGGTGTACAGATCCCGAAAAAATAATTTCCACTCGGTTGGCCGCAGCTGAACAGAAAATTAAAGACGGAGAAACTCCCAAAGCCATCAAGCTCTTAAAAAAGCTGAATAAAAAATATCCAGAAAGAGCAGATATTGTTGAATCACTCGCTTTTGCTTACGCCGCTGAAAACGACCATAGCTCAGCGGCCTGGAACTTCATCCAAGCGGCAGATCTGGATGATAACAAAGCCGACTTACGACAGTTCGCTGCTCAATCACTAAAAAAAGCCAATGACAATCGTGGAGCCATAAAACAATACCGGCTCTATCTATCTTCATACCCCATTGATTTCGCCAGCTGGTTACAGCTTGGGGAACTCTTGGAAGAACAAGGAACCCCAGAAAGAGCCGTTGAAGCTTATATCTCATGGTATCAGGTGCAACCATCCGGAGAAGCTGCTTATCGGATCGCAATGCTCTTTACTGAACTGGGAAACTATGCCCAAGCACGAAGCTGGCTCAGAGTCGTTATCGACGATAACAACTCTCACCTTTCCGAATCAATGTTGGAGCTCTTACGTATCGATATGCTCCAAGGAGATTTTTCCGGCGCAGAAAAAAAACTCATCACGATTGACCAACAGTTCCCCGATCTCATCGACTCGGATCCTCACTCAACGATCCGGCAACAGCTACTAACATGGAAGGAATCCCGACGACTCTTACAAGAAGTTCAACAAGAACAAAAAAATCTAAGCCGTGAACTGAAAGAAACCAGACTTAGAGAAGAAGAAAAAAGTAGAAAAGTCGCCCTAGAGTTAGAAGCAAAACAAAAAGAAGAAGAGGCAAAGCTAGCTCTGATAAAACAACAGCAAGAAGAAGCCGAAAGCACCTCTCCGCTCTCTACTTTGGATATCCTTATTTTACGAGCTCATGACTTCGAAGCCGATGGACATCTGCAAGAAGCCATTCAGGTCTACTGGCAAGCACTCGCACTCAATGACACAGCTGCAGAACAATGGGCCGAACTATCGAACTTATATCGTAAGCAAAAACAACTAAGTGAAGCGGAATCTTGTATCTTAGAAGCACAACGGAGAGATCCCGAAAACATCGTTTTTTACATCACTTATCTTAATATCATTCGCCACACGCAAACTCTCTCCTTTTTCATAACAGAACTTGAAGCAGCTCGCATTAAATACCCTCGAAACCCAAGTATCCTACTCGCCTTAGCTCAAACCCTCGGAAAAGACAATTTTGCCCCCGAAAGGGCCGCACAAGCTTATGAAGACTTCCTTCTTCTCACACCAGAAAACCATCCAGATAGAGAAGAAGCGAATGCTTATCTTAATAAGTTCCCAACCCGCTAATTCTCAGGCGTTTTAGAATCTATGCCTGCGATAAAATCCAATTCGATACGAGAACTCAAAGAACGCATCCAAATCTACGATGTTGTCTCCCAATCCGTTTCACTCAAACGAGCCGGCTCATCCTTTAAAGGACTAAGTCCTTTTAACGAAGAAAGAACACCTTCGTTTTTCATCTCTCCAGATAAAAATCTCTTCAAATGCTTTAGCAGCGGAAAAGCAGGAGACATCATAACGTTTGTTATGGAGACGGAAAAACTGACTTTCACAGAAGCAGTCGAGAGTCTAGCACGCCGCTTTAATGTAGAACTTGAATACGAAGCAGGTGGAAGACAACAAGAGGACAGATCCCTAAGGCAGGAGCTTTTTGACCTCCATGAATTGGCCACCGAACACTTTCACCAACTCTTCCTCGCCCAAAACGAAGGAGGTAATTTTATCCGAGATTACTGGATAAATGATCGATCATTTCCTCTAAGCTTAGCTGAAGATTTTAAGATTGGATTTGCCCCTCCCGATGGAGGAAACCTCGCCAGAGTCCTTCAGCAAAAGAAATTCTCCCTCGCTGCACTGCGACAATCAGGACTCCTCTATGCAAGGGGAAACGATTCCCATCCAAGTTTTCGCCCTCGATTTCGGGGGCGTCTCATGATTCCAATTCGAGATCATCAAAACAGAGTCATTGCGTTCACCGCTCGTCAACTAAGTGTCACACCTCAGGATGACCCCAGTCGCGAAGCCAAATATATAAATTCCCCGGAAACCCCTATCTTCATAAAAGGGAATATTCTCTTCAATCTCGACCGAGCCCGCCTTCAAGTAACACCAGAGCACCCTTTTCTCCTCGTCGAAGGTCAACTCGACGCCATGCGCTGTCACCAAGTTGGTTTGACGACTGCGATAGCTCCGCAAGGCACAGGTATCACTGCACAGCAGATTTCTCTCATCAGACGCTACGAACCTCAAGTAGAATGCCTTCTTGATGGTGATGACGCAGGACAAAAAGCAGCTCTACGAATGCTCCCCATAGCACTTAAAGCGACTGTGGACGTCCGTTTTCTAATACTACCTGCAGGGCAAGATCCTGATCTTTTATTAAAAGAAAAAGGAGCCTCTGCACTCGATGAACTTCGAAAGACCTCCCTCAATGCCATTGCCTTTGCAGCAAACTCCATTCTTCCGAACCCCTCAGAAGCAACGCCTCAAGAAAAAGCACATGCCTGCGAACAGCTCTTCGCAATCATCGAGCAAGTCGAATCTGATGTTGCGAAATCAGGGTTACTTGATGAAGCATCCAAACTCCTCAAAATAAATCTTCGAGCTATTGAGACGGACTTTCATCGATACCTCGAGAAATCAAAATAAACCAAGACGGTAGCGATATATCTTTTGGCGACAATTTAGACATTACAGGTACTTATCCAAATTTTCAGGTGTC
>JAESUN010000241.1 GCA_016763045.1 Opitutaceae bacterium
AAGGAGATCCCTGCTTCCAGATTTTGCGACAGACGAAAATACCAATGGGATAACACTTTTGATGGAAACAACATCTTCACTGCACTTTCATCTTCTATGCATCGAGGTGCAATCCCCGAAATCACAACAGTCATATCTCTATCACCACTCTCAAAATGGGGCCATCTATTCTATTGACATCCTCTCTTAAAGCGTTGATTTTCGCCCCCTTTCCCTATGTCAGAACCAATCAAAGCAAAGAAAACACAAAGCCTTACACCTCAGATCATGACGGTGAATCACGCTCATATCCTAGCGCGTTACGTCAGTGATACAGGTAAAATCATTCCTCGTAAGGACACAGGTGTTTCTTCTAAACAACAACGAATCATCACCCGCACGATCAAACAGGCCCGTAACCTGTTGATGATGAAGTAATAGGTATTCTCCCTCAAAGGAGAACCCTATCCCCAGAACGGAAGGTTGTACCGTGGCCAAAGTTCATCAGGAAACGGCCGAAAACATAAAGCTACTGGCCAATGCCTTGCAAAAAGGGGAACTCGTGGCTGTCCCCAGCGAAACGGTTTATGGCTTGGCGGCAAACGCCTTTGATGAAACGGCCTGCCGAAAAATCTTTAAAATTGAGGGACGTCCTTTCAACGATCCCCTAATTCTGCATCTCGACAGCCTGGAATCTCTGGATCTAGTCGCTGAGCGAAATGAAGCCGTCGAACGACTCGCAGAAACATTCTGGCCCGGCCCTCTGACACTCATTCTACCCAAGAAAAAATCCGTCTCTGATCTAGTCACGTCAGGGCTCAACTCTGTCGCCGTTAGGATCCCCGGTCACCCAGTTTTACGAAAGCTTTTGAGAGCGTGCCAATGCCCCCTTGCCGCCCCCAGCGCAAATCCCTTTGGCTACATCAGCCCCACAACCAGTGCTCATGTAGAAAAGGGTCTGGGTGATAAAATAAGCTATATCCTGGAAGGCGGGCCCTGCCAGATCGGTATCGAGTCGACCATCGTCGACTTGAGAGATCCGGCCTCCCCGAGTATTTTACGCCCCGGAGGCATCAGCAGCGAAACCCTCTCATCTGTAATGGGCCTCTCTTTGGCACCTTCTCAGCCTGCCAAAGAAACAGCAGCCCCAGTAGCTCCAGGCCTACTGAGTAAACACTACAGCCCGAAAAAGCAGCTCCTCCTTCGTTCAACTCCTTTTGATAAAGCAGAACTGCAAAAGCTTCAAAAGGATGATGCCGCACTCTGCTTCAAAAGGCCCAATAAAGCCCTCCCTTTAGGGGGGAATATTTTCTGGCTTTCGGAGTCCGGTAGTGCGGAAAAAGCCGCTCAAAACCTTTTTTCGATCCTTCGGCAGCTAGATGAAGGCCCCTGGGGGTCAACCACAGCTGAACTGGCTCCTGAAACAGGAATCGGAAGCGCACTCAATGATCGCCTGCGCAGGGCAGCAGCGAAGAGTTAATCCTCCTCCTCTCCTTCTTCGTCTGTTTCTTCCTCCGCAAGCACTGTCACCAACGTCGAAATAATTCGTCGTTCATCGAGTTGGCTCACCACTATCTCCAATCCGGCCAAACGGATTGTTTCATTGAGTTTCGGCATTTTCCCCAATTCAGAAGTGATATAACCGCCAAAGGTCGAAACCTCTTCGGAAGAAATCTCTACCCCTATCTCTTCGCTCACATCATGCACTGGAGCCAATCCGTCGATGTAAAAAGTATTTTCACCAACTGACCGGATAAGCGCCTCTTCCTTGTCGAACTCATCCTGAATATCACCGACCAGTTCCTCTAGGACATTTTCCAGCGTAATCGCTCCAACCGTCCCACCAAATTCATCCACTAGTAACGCAAAGTGTAATCGCTTCGACAAAAAATGCGGTAGAACATTTTCCAGAGGTTCATCGACAGAAAAACGAAGGATATTTCTCTTCAATTTCCTCAGATCCATTTGTGCGATATCACCACGAAACCGAAACAAGTCCTTGATGTGAATAACTCCAACACATTGATCCAAATCCCCATTACACAGAGGAAATCGAGTGTGACCCGAAACTTTGGCAATCTCCAGGTTTTCCTCAATGCTATCCTGCAAATCAAAAAACTGGATCTGGTTGCGGGGCAGGAGAATGTCCTGGGCCACCCGTTTCCTCATATCGATCACGTTATTCATGATCTTCTCTGCGAGAGGAGGAAGCTCTTCACCATCACTAACTAAAGAACGAATCTGCGCTTCGACATCCAGCACCTCTTCATCATCGTTGAGGTCGAGTCGAAATAAGCGAAGCAGCCACTTCGCCCCGAAATTCAACAAGGAAAGAAACGGTGAAACAAAAAACCTGAAGAGGGTCACCAACCAGGAGGAAACCTTTAAAGTCTGAACAGGATACTGCAGAGCCAATGCCCGCGGAACCAACTCTCCAACCGTAAATCGAAGAGTCACCGCAATCGCAAAACTGAAAACCCATGCCAGCCATAGTTGCCCAGCCCATTGGGCTGCGTTCAATATCGTCAGTAAAATAGGAACGAGAACAACTCCCAACCCCACGGTACAAATGGTGGCGCCCAGACGAATAACTTTCAACGTCAGGCCGAGATTCCCCAGCATCTTTGCTACTGTGGGCTTCTCCTTTGCCCTCTCAATGGCTTCTGAATTAAACCGAGTAAAGCGCAGCTTTACCAAGCTAAACTCCGCTGCTACGAACAACGCATTCAAAACGAGAAGTGCAGAAACTACTACACCCGCTATCAACAACTCACTATACAGTATATTCACGATTCAGCTCCGAGCTCAGATACACCTCACCCAGGATCCCCTATTTTCTTACTTTCTTCTTTAACTCGGTTAACAAGCGTTCGTTTTGGCCGGGGGAGCCAACCGTAACGCGGACCCATTCTCCCATTCCATAGGGGGCCATAGGTCGAACAATAATTCCTTCTTTTTGTAACTCCTGAAAAACCGCATTCCCATCACCAACCTTCACCATCACAAAATTCGCTGCACTCGGAATAAATTCCAATCTCATTTTTATAAACGCTTCTTCCAGCTGAGCCCGTCCTTTATCATTGGATACTCGACAGTGATTAATGAAGGCATCGTCTGCCAATGCTGCTACCGCCGCAACCTGCGCAACCGCATTGATGTTAAAAGGCTGCCTCACCCGATTGAGTAGCTGGATCATCGACCGCGATGAATATCCATACCCTATACGCAATCCGGCCAAGCCATATATTTTCGAGAATGTCCGTAAGCAAATAACCTTCCGGCCCTCCTCAATCAATGGTCGCAAATCAGGAGGAGATTCCAGATATTCCGCGTAAGCTTCGTCAAAAACAAAAATAACTGAGTCCGGCAATTGACGAACAAATTGAAAGATCTCCTCCTGGGAATTTGCCGTTCCAGTCGGATTGTTGGGGCTGGGCAGAAAGACCAATTTCGTTCGGTCCGTCACCGCAGCCGCTAAAGCATTAAGATCATGTCGGTGGTCAATCAAGGGAACCTCTATCGGCGTCCCTCCAAATAAAAGGGTAACCAATTTGTATACAATAAAGGCCGGCGCACCCATAACCACTTCATCTCCAGGCTCCAGAAAAGCATGCCCCAATAATTCAATGATTTCATTTGAACCATTTCCAATAATCAACTGCTCCGCAGACACTCTTCTTTTTTGAGCCAAAGACTCCTTCACCCGAGCGCACCCTCCATCAGGATATAGCTCACACTGGCCAATAGCGTCCCTACCTGCCTCCATTGCGGCAGGCGATGCGCCAAACGCATTCTCATTGGAAGCCACCTTAATAATGGTGGAGGGATCCAACCCAAGCTCCCGAGCAACATCCTCGATAGGCTTTCCCGGCTCATAAATGGGCTGAGACAAGGCAGACTTGCGTGCCAGAACTGTATAATCTGGCGAATCGGAAACTGTATTCATTAATGACTTATAAGAGCGAAAATTAAGCGGCCAAGAACTCTCCTGGCAAGTAAATCGCAATTTTTTCCACAAATAGTTGTTATTACGTCTCTTATCTATCAACTTTTGATGGTTCTTTAAGTAGGAAAAAACCCCTGTAACAGAAAGTTTTCTCATGAAATGGCCTTCCTCCCTTCTCCTCTCCCTTCTGTTCATCCTGCCGCTACACACAACTCATGCTCACCAGCAGATAACCGGAGAAATCGAAGGAGTCTCCTACGAAATAGCTCTGCCTGAGAAATGGAACGGAAACCTTCTTCTTCTCGCTCACGGATATATCGCCAGTGAAAAACCTCTTTCCGCTTCATTTGACTCTACGGAAGCCACACTGGCTCAACTTCTCGAAGATGGATGGATGATCGCCGCCACCGCCTATCGCCGCAATGGGCTAATCATTCGCGAGGCCATTGAAGACCTGAATAATTTGCGCGACCACATAGAAAAAAACTATGGGAACCCCTTTTTGGTTATTCTCGAAGGTCGATCGATGGGAGGATTGATCGTAACACTCATCGCCGAAAATGAGCCCGACCGTTTTCAAGGAGCTCTCGCTATTGGCGCCGCGCTCCAGCTCCAAGATCCACTCTATCCGGTCGCAAAAACGCATCAGCCTAAAACACCTCTCCTTTTCCTCAGCAACCAATCCGAAATGGAAGGCCCAGCCTCCTACATCCAAAAAACAAACAAAGCCCCCGTCATCCCAGTGCTTTGGAAAATCTCACGGGATGGGCATGTAAATATAAATGAAACCGAACGCCTCCTGGCTCTGACGGCCTTAATCGAATGGATCACTACCAGTACGATTAAGGAATCAGAAGACATTACTTATACCCCTCTAAACTCCGACAGAGATGTCCGCTTCGAGGACGCACTATGCATTGGCAAAGTCATTGATATTTCACCCAACTACGGTAATATTTTCATTAATCTAAGTATGGAGGATTTCACACAAATGGGGATTCACCAAGGAATGACATTTTTCCTCACAATAGGATCTCATACAGCTAAAATTGTCTACGGAACAACCTATAGCGATGTAACTAAAGGAGAATGGGTAGCTTTCCCCACCGCCGATAATGTTACCCGCGTAGCCATCAATTTTGGAAACGCTTCCGAAGCCCTCAAAACCCAAATCGATGATGTGGTTTTCATTTCTCTAAGTGAACAGTCTACTTCCCCGGCAAAGTAGACTTCCATCCGAAGTTTTGAAATCTTAGCAAACTACCAGCCTCTGCGCTCAGGAATCATCAAACACTTCATCCCCGCTGCCACTGCGGCTTGTCGCCCCAGTTCAGCATCTTCAAGAACTAAACAATCATCTGCCGCAATCTTCATCTTTTCTGCAGCAAGCAGAAACATCTCAGGAGCAGGTTTCCCCTCTTTAACATCTTCGGGAGTTACAATTATTTCAAAGAGATCTGCGAGACCTGTAACAGCTAACGCCCTCTCCACGACATGCCGTAACCCACCGGACGCAACTGAGACCGGACGTTCCTGAGCAACCTTTTGAACAAAACAGACAACTTCGTCTATCGGCTCAATTTCGGAGATGATATCCAAATACACTGCTTCTTTTTCATCCGCAAAAATATCCGCATCTAAAAAAGAACCCGTCTGCTCATTGAGCATCTGCACGACATCCGTTGTTTTAGCACCACCCAATCCGTAGAAAAAGTCTTCCGAGAAATCGCCCTTAAAACCAAGCGTCTCGAGAGCAATTTTCCACGCTTTGTAATGAGTCGGCATCGAATCAACCAACGTCCCATCACAATCAAAAATATATCCAGAATAGAGCTCTAAGGGAAAATCTATCTGCATTTTAAGAAAACTCCGAAGGAAATAAGAAACCTTGAAGAGTCTAAATTACCGACGCATGCCACGGTAGAGTCGACTCTTGAACTGATTCTTCGGAGGCGCTTCTTCCTCGGCGAAAACAGCGGAATAATGATAGTCAAAGTCGTCTAGCTTAATCCGCTCAACTGTCATCCCTGTATAGCGCTCAATCGCTTTTGCATGATTGATCTCATCTTCCGTCAGAAGCGTCAGTGCATCCCCCTCCGATTGAGCCCTACCTGTTCGTCCAATCCGGTGAACATAGTCTTCCGGATGCAGAGGAACATCGTAGTTAATCACATGGGTAATGCCTTCAACATCGAGACCTCGGGCCGCAATATCAGTCGCAACCATGACTCCATATTTGCCTGACTTAAACCCTGACAATGCCTCTGTCCGTTCACTTTGAGAGCGATTGCTGTGCATCACAGCGACGGTGTGATCCAAATTCTCCAATCGGCGAGCAATCATATCCGCTCCAACTTTTGTCCGGCAAAAGATCAAAACACTCTTGTAATCTGTCCGATCCAACAAGCGGATAAAGAGATCAAATTTCTGAGAATGTACTACAGGATAAAAAGCATGGGAGACCGTCTCTGCTGGAGAGCGCCGATGCCCGATCTCAATAACATGAGGATCCGTAAGCACCCATTCCATCAGCTTTTCGATAGCCGGAGGCAATGTAGCCGAAAAGAACAGTGTTTGCCGTTTTTCCGGACACTGCTTCACGATGCGCTTCACATCTGGGAGAAATCCCATATCAAGCATCCTATCAACCTCA
>JAESUN010000034.1 GCA_016763045.1 Opitutaceae bacterium
AATACTTCGTCATTCAACAATAATTCAATAACGACATTCAACTCTTGTAGAACTTTTTTATTATTTTTATATTTCTTTAATGATTTTTTAAAACTTTTACTGAGCTCAAGCGTTAGCATTATTGATCATTTTTTGTAATTCACCTTGAAATTCTTGAGCATCAACCTTTTCAAATCCTTGTTTCTCAATTTCTAATAAGCGTTGATCTAACCGGCTCATATTTCCTGTTTCTTTAGTTAGCAATAAACGAATAAAGGCACTTAAAGAAACCCCTAAAGACTTTGCTTTTTGTTCAGACTGAAATTTCAATTCGTCTGATATATTAATGTTGATTCTCATTTTAGACACCTAGGTGATGTAACTATGATGTACATCATACATCTACAAAACTAAAAAACTAAAAAACAAAATTTATTCATTACCCGTAAATTTATGCATAGTTGCCTCACCTTCAGCCGAAACCCCGTCTCGAACCAATACTTTCTTTACCGTCAAAAAGAGTATCTTCATATCCAACCAAAAAGACTGATTATCGACATACCAAACATCCAGCTTAAACTTCTTATCCCAAGAAATAGCATTGCGGCCATTAACTTGCGCCCAACCCGTTATACCTGGGCGAACGTCATGCCGCCTGGCTTGTTCTTTGGAGTACAACGGTAAATATTCCACTAATAGCGGTCTAGGCCCAACCAAACTCATATCGCCCTTTAATACATTCCAAAGCCCGGGCAATTCATCCAAGCTACTGCTACGCAGTCTTTTACCAAAAGAAGTTAGCCTTTCAGAGCCTGGTAACGCATTACCTTGCCCATCCACTGCATCACGCATTGAGCGAAATTTCATCATTTCAAAAACATTACCTTTTAACCCAGGGCGTTTTTGTTTGAATAGAACTGGTCGCCCAAGTTTCACTACAACAAAAATGGACAGCAGCATAATAACTGGACCGAGGAACAGCAATGCGAACAATGATGCTATTACATCAAATATGCGTTTCATTTTGTTTTCACGACCCATTCAACCCATGAATCAGCCAAGTCTTGCCTAGCAAAACTAGCTTTTGCCAACCTCTTCGCGTTGACACCCATAATTTCTAGTTTACCCTTATCCTCACTAGCAGACTCAAGTGCATCAGCAAACAATTTAGTATTTTCAGGAGCAACCGCATAACCGCAATTTTCTTCAGTTATCATGTCCGCTAACCAACCTGGGTAATTATTCAATACGGGGAGTCCCGCAGCAATATAATCAAAAAATTTGTTAGGTGATGTTCCAAAATAAAAAGCTGGTATATTTGCCAGCAGTTGCATGCCTATATCCGCGCCTGACATCAGCTCTGCAAGTTTTGCTTTATCAACTGGCGGACAAAAAATAACATTCGTTAACTCTTCCACTTCAGCTCTACGTTGCAACTGGGGCTTAAGTTTACCCTGCCCCACAAAGACAAGCTTAATATCTTCTCGCCCTCTTCTTTTAAGCTCTTTTGCCGCATCTAAAGCCGTATCTAGCCCATTTGCAACGCCATGAGTTCCAGTAAAAACCGCCATTAGGTCACTATCTTTTACGCCACTAGGCCGCCAAGAATTAACACTGGAATTAAAAATATTTAAATCGCAGCCATTTGGTATTAACTTTATTTTATCTGGAGCAACTCCGCGCTTTTTAATACCTTTAACTATACCGGGTGACAATCCAATACAACGGCATGCAGAACGGTAAGAAATATACTCTAAAAATGACATCAAACTAAGACCAATAGGGTTTTTAATCACGCCCATTGCTTTAGGTAGTTCTGGCCATAAATCTCGAACTTCAAATACAAATGGCTTACCTTTAAACCAACGCGCAAAAATTCCAGGAATACCAGCCGTCAATGGCGTTGTTGTTGCAAATACAAGGTCATAGTCTTCAGTGAACACGAGCCCGATACTTTTTATAGAAAACTTCATGAATGTCTTAGTCCGCTTAAGTAGCGTATCGGCATTCGAGTAACTCAAGTCAAACTCAATAATATCTATCCCATCGACATTCCCAGTTCGCTTTCCTTTAGTAAAATCTCCAGATAGCCCTGTTTTTCCACCACCATAGCTGCCGCAGACCATTGTTACTTTATGCCCGTGATGAATTGCTCGGCGCGCCATTTCGTATGACCGAATGCCAGCAGAACCTTTAGGCGTGGAAAAATGTTGGTGAAAATACAGTATCTTCATTTTTTAAAACCTAAACTCCATTTTTATAATACCTGGCTTATTTATCTCTATTTCAATAACGGGGACAGTTTCTTCCAAATAATAATAACGCGACTCTCGACCTTCTATTAACTCCAGTCTAGAAATATCCACATTTGAATCAATTGCAATAACATACTCGTCATTAGAAATCTGATGACCATTGATACGCCAATCGCCTGGACTCAACCGCCATCGCACAACTGCGCAACACTTAAAGCCAGAAAGTTGATCTTCAACTAAAAGGTTTTGATTTGTTAACTTAACTGTCCTGGTGTGTTGGCAGTTAAAACTATCTTCATATCCGGCCGCGATACTTGTTTCACGCTCTTCAGCTTTCAATTCCTGTTTAGAATTGGTTTTAAGCCAATCACCTAACAAGAAACGGCTCAGTCTTAGCATTTGCTGATGTCCATCAAACTGAACTGTATTGTGGCTTTGAGTCCCGCCATAATAATCAATAGCTTCTTGGCCCGCATTATAACTAAACGTTCCACCATCTCTTAACAAGTTCTCACCCCCACGCCAAAAATCGACATTTAGAGCGTCGCATTGGCTTGGTCTAAACCTAAACTTAGGATAATTCAGCAAAACAAAAGCATCTTTATTGCGTAAAATCCCATAGCCACCCAAAGGCATGTCTAAACTCAATGGTTCTTTTATAGTTAAGCTTGGCTTCTTAATCCCCAACCATTTTAAAGGCTGATCCCAATCGCCGCCCTTATCGTATGCAGCCTTCTTTAAAAACAGTGCCGATGCCAACTGAACAGATGGCCTAAAATCTCGATAATCGCCGCCAGTTAAAGGCAATAAACGAGCGCCGTCATTTGCGCCTAAATTTGGAGCGTCACCTGTCTCAATTTGAGTCATATTAAACAACCAATGGGTTGCCGCTTCCAATCTAGTACAAACAAGGTCACTAAATAGCGGTAGGTCTAAACTCTTTCGCCAGACCTCAGCCATGCTGTATGTATCAAGCATTACTCTATGGTAGGTTGTCGAATACTGACTAAAGCTTCCGTCAGCTTCAATCAAGTGATCAGCTCTATTTTCCAGCCATTTTCTTCCCTGCCGACACCATTTTTTCCATCTTTATCACCGTTTTCTACCAGCCAGCTACCACCTATAAATAATGCAGCTGCCTCC
This sequence comes from Opitutaceae bacterium, assembly GCA_016763045.1. GTDB lineage: Bacteria > Verrucomicrobiota > Verrucomicrobiia > Opitutales > Opitutaceae > NORP342. Next base: position 3,378 of record JAESUN010000034.1, read on the forward strand.
GATGTTCCATGATTATTATCTTGAGCAATTGCATAAGAGATTGTTGGCGCAATCCGCTTTAAATGCGCTTTAACAAAACCCAATAATATTTTAGTGGTGCATTTATGTTGCCCCATGATGAATGACGCCATAGCGAGATGCATGACACGTATTGATGCCTCTTGTCCGCACTTCCAGTTAACGCCTAAGTAAGGAGGGTTGTTTTTCAGCCAATCATTTAACCAATCATTTAATTTAATGAGGCTTTCTTTATCACCCAAAGCTGCCTGTTGGGCAAATGACAATACCCAATCAAAACGAGATGCTTCCCACACGCCTTTAATGTCACCTAACTCATCATCAAAATCAGCTATTTCCCACCAAGGCCTTAGAGGTTGTTTGACCGTTACACCTGTTAAACAGCTCTGATGCCAATTCGGCACTTCTGAAGAATCATTAAACTGACGACCAAAATAAGTTTGCTTATTCAACCACTGTTCATTGGCTTCTAATTCAGCTTCGTACTTACTTAGAGGCTCACGGAAAAAGACACCTTTCTCAATGCTCGCTTCCAATCCCTTTACTGGATTAAACCCAACAACAAGACCCAAACGATACCAAAGAATTCGTCCTATATTAACAATTCCGAGTGCAACTGCTGTTTTAACTTTTACGAAGAAATTACTGCGCACGTAGTTGTTCAGCAATATCTATACTCACCTGCGCCACTTCAAAAATTTCTTCCGCTGATATGGGTGACGGCTTTCCTTCTGACACTGCATCTAAGAAAGCCTTTGCGCACGCTTTTTGCCCCTTGTCTTGCTGCCATAGGTTCATTTTGCTAAACCCTTTCCAGCCAAAACCCTTTAACTTTCTAAAATTATCTAACTGAAGCGTTTTGCCCGCAACAAACACCTCAATACGCTCTTTTGGAAAAGATGCCGCACCATTAGCATAATAATGAATAGTGCCAAACGAACCGTCTGCGAACCCTAAAATAATGGCCGCTTTATCTTCTGTTATTGCAACAGAATCCGTATCGCCCATTCGCCTTGCCTGAACAGACACTATTTTACTGCCCGCAAGAAAACGCATAAGATCTACAAAATGACACGCTTCACCGATGATACGACCACCACCCACACCAATATCTTGCGTCCAATGATCGGCAGGGATATCTCCTGCATTCATTGTCATAATGAATGACTTAGGCTCGGAAACAGTTGAAAGCAACACTTGCATTTTTTGAATTTGAGGTGAAAACCGCCGATTAAAGCCAACCATCAACCGAGCGCTTTTTCCAGCTTCTAACTGAGCGTTATATGCTTTCTTTACTGTTTCTAACTGCTCAACGTTAATTGCCAGAGGCTTCTCAACAAAAACATTTTTTCCTTCTGCAAGAGCCTGAGCTACAAAGCGGGCATGTGAATTATGTTGCGTTACAACGGCAATCGTATTAATTTCTGAGTTTTTAAGCATGGCATCAGTATCAGTTGATGCTTTATGGAAAGCATTCTTTTCACCATGCACAACACTATTAATACCACCCGACGTACTTAACGTATGTAATTTAGCCCCCGCCTCTTTAAAGGCTGGAATTAGCACCCTAGATGCATAGTTTCCTGCACCAACAAAACCCACAACAGGCTCATTGCCTGCGGCTGAAACATAAGGGTTGAGCTCAATTTCATTATTTGACAGTTCTTCAGCTACCGCCACAGGATATTCTAGAATAATGCCTAATGCTGATTTATCGTTTGTTAATGTGGCATAGCCTTCAAGCGCATCATTAAAGGAATAGCGATGAGATACCAATGATTTAACGTCAAGTTTACCGCTCGACAGCATATCTAAAATGGCTTCAAAATTACGTTGCTCAGACCAGCGAACAAAGCCTATGGGATAATCATTTCCCTTGTCTTCATAATCAGATTCATAACGGCCCGGCCCATAAGAACAGGAAACCTGAAACGATAATTCCTTTTCATAAAAATCAGCACGGCTTAACGCCAGCCCAACAACACCCACCAAAATAATACGGCCACGCTTACGTGACATTTTAGCTGCTTGTGAAACCAGATCATTAGACGCTGTTGATGCCGTTATGATGACACCATCAACCCCTTTACCTCGACTAAAAGCCAACCCAGCACTAACAGGGTCTTCACCACTTCCTGGATTACAAGTATCTGCGCCAAATTGCTTAGCAATATCCAATTTACGTTGATCGTAATCAATTGCCAATACACGACAACCATTGGCTATTAACAACTGAACCGTCATTAAACCAATTAGGCCTACGCCAGTCACAACAAAGCATTCACCCAGTGTAGGATTAGCTAAACGAATCCCTTGTAAACCAATGGCGCCTAAAACAACAAACGCCGCTTCTTCATCCGTCACATTATCAGGGATTTTTGCACATAAATTCTTAGGTACGCGAACAACATCTGCATGAGGGCCATTTGAAATAACGCGATCCCCCAATTTAAATTCAGCCACGCCAGAACCAACCTCAGCAACAACACCAACATTGCAGTACCCAAGCGGCAACGGCTGATCTAACTTGCTTTTAACAGCATCAATCGTCGTCATCAACCCATCAGTTTTAACCTTATTCAACACCATTTTTACTTTATCTGGCTGCTTACGCGCCTTTTGTAAAAAATTAGCCTGACCAAATTCAACCAACATGCGTTCAGTACCCGCTGAAATTAAGCTTGTTGTGGTATGGATTAATAAGCTACCTGACTTTGCTTGCGGCGCAGGCGCTGTTACTAAGGAAGTTTCACCACTTCCCATGTTTTGTAAAATTTGTTTCATTTAAATTCCATCAAATAATTGAAATTATTTCCAAGTTACTACTTAAAAATTCAAATTGTAAACTTCAGTCGAAAGATCATTCTTTTTACTTCCTACGTTGTACGCAAACAATAAATTTTCCGCGGTCTTCCCAGAAGGAAACATTATCGTCCCAAACTGGAAAATACGATACGGAAAGACATCTTTTCGTTTTGATGCTATTATTTGAAATGAATTATCTTTTTTATCACAACTTACAATATCTGAAGAATTTAGTTTAATTCCACGAGCTGGCCTGTTATCCAGCAAGCCACTAATCGTGCTTTTTGGATTTTCGCAAGGCTCTGTAGAAGTTGAGAAAATATAGTAGTCTTTAAGTTCACATCCATATATGCAAGAGCCATTTAAACTATATAGTTTTTCACTTATCCATTTACCCTTATTCTTTTTCAATATACGCACACTGTTATTTTCAACTTGGGTGTCTGTTGCATATAGCAGTCCTTTTGCCGTTGGGAAAGCTACACATGCACGGTAGATTTGCTTCCCACTAACGACCAATTTTACGCTCTGAAAATTATTTTTTGCCATATAAATTGCGGCAGAATGGCCGAAATCACCGACTAATATCCATACACACTGATTAAAACTATCAGGCACTAATGCGTGCACATGATTAATTTCATTCTCTTTAAACTGAAAAGGACTTTCCCACTTGCCATTTGCTGTCCTTTGCATAATTTTTACCGATTGTCTTTGGTGGTTACCAAAATACTCTCCAAAACAAATTGAATCAGAAAACCCTTCAATACTTTGAATTTTACAAAACTGCAAAGGACCACGTCCTTTAGTGAAAGAATATTCCTTAACTAGCTTTTTAGCTTCTACGTTATATCTATAAATTCTTTTTCCATACGTCAAAAAATAATTATTACCA
>JAESUN010000242.1 GCA_016763045.1 Opitutaceae bacterium
ATAGTCCTGACAGATGAAAGGGATGAGGCCGAAATGGAACGTGTCCACCAAGCGATGGATGATCTCTTTCTCAAAACAATCGAAATGGGTGGAACGATTACTGGAGAACACGGTGTTGGCCTGGCAAAAAAAGCCTATCTAAAACAACAATATAAGGACTACAGCTACGACTTGCTCAAGCAGGTCAAACAGACCCTTGATCCCAAAAATATTTTAAATCCCGGAAAAATTTTCGATGCCTGAGAGAACACCTCTTCGCCTGGATAAGCTGGATTATTCCACCCTGCAGCAATGCATGCACTGCGGCATGTGTCTGCCGACCTGCCCAACCTACGACACTACTGGAATCGAACGTAACAGCCCACGTGGACGCATCTCCTTAATGCGTTCCATTGCGGATGGCGATTTGAAGCTAACCAAGACCTTTGCCGATGAGATGTATTACTGCCTTGGCTGTCTTGCCTGCACCAGTGCCTGTCCAGCAGATGTCGACTATGCCCATATGTTTGAGACTGCCAGGGCAGATATCGAAGAGCAGAAAATTCTCGACTCAACCCAGCGAAACTTCTGGCGCAGTCTTACCGTCAAAGGCCTCTTCATGCATCCAAGGCTCCTCCGTTTGGTCGGACGAATGCTGTGGATCTATCAACAAACAGGCCTGCAAACACTACTCCGCAAAACAGGGGCCATGAAGCTCCTCCCGAAAAACCTGCGAGAAATGGAACCGATGACGCCATCGATCCAGAACCACTTTTCCGACCAAAAAATCGCCCTGATCGAAGAGCCGAAATTTGGCCCACAAAAATACCGGGTTGGCTTTCTCACGGGTTGCGTACAAGACTTGGCCTTCAGCCACATCAACCGCGACTCTGTCGACGTTCTCCTAGCAAACCATTGCACCGTCGTCACCCCCAGAAGCCAAAGCTGTTGCGGATCCCTACACTCCCATAATGGGGAAATCGATTTAGCTAAGATACTGGCTCGACGCGCCATTGACAGCTTCGATCTCGATTCACTCGATGCCATTATTTCAAACGCCGGAGGCTGCGGCAGCCACCTAAAACATTATAGCAGACTCCTGTCCGATGATCCCGAATACAGTGAACGAGCCAAACAATGGGATCGTAAGCTGAAAGATATCCATCAATGGCTAATGGAGATTGGGCTACACCCGCCCCCAGCTCTGCCCGAAGCTCAAGAGATAACCTACCACCCATCCTGCCACCTCCACCACGGCCAAAAGGTAACCACGCAGCCGGAAGATCTTCTACGGAGCATTCCCAATGTAACAGTGGTCGCCCTTCCTGAAGCATCCTGGTGCTGCGGTAGCGCGGGCATCTATAATATTACCCAGCCTGAAGAAGCCGCCCGCTTGCAAAGACGAAAAATTTCCAACGTGCACAAGACGGGCTGTCACACCGTCGCGACATCAAATCCCGGTTGCCATCTACAGCTGCAAAACGGCCTGGGCGAGAAGCACGAAGTCATCCACCCTATCAGCCTATTAGCGACAGCCTATCGGCAGGTATCGAAAAAGAGCTGAGTCAGACTTTAGAAACAGTCTTACCGAAGGACACCGCCACAAGGGCCACCATCGGTTGTCACCGCTCTCTCGACATTATTCCCCTCAAAATCAACCAGAGGACTGTAATGATCTGTAAGAGAGGCGCAGCTCTTAGCCACATAGTGCCCGATAAAAGCACGTCTCCAACGATCCTTTGTTCGATTGGGCCCTGATCCGTGAATCAAACAACCATTAAAGAAAAGCGTATCTCCCGGCTGCATCTCAGGGATCGTCGCTTTCAAGCCATTGGGGATAGGAATACTGGGACCTCCCTCATAGGAATTCGCGGCACCCAATTTACTGCAATCGATTTCCAAATCCTGAGTACCGGGCACAATCATCATCCCTCCATTTTCACGGTCACAAAAATCAAGTGCCGTCCAAGCCGCAATGCAATTGCCCGGTTTTACCTTCAGGTAATATTGATCCTGATGCAGAGACTGCCCTCTGGCACCTGGTGGTTTGAAATAGTACATCGATTGGGTCGCCAGAACTTCTTCCTCAAAGAGTGCGGCCAAAATCGCCCCGACCTTTTCATCGATCATATAGTCTTTGGCCGTTTGTGAGAATCGGTGCGGATGGCTGACTCGTGGAAACTCTCTCAAGACATCCCCTTTCGCCTCTTCTTTGCTCTCCGTCGCATAAAACCCAGGCACACCTCCATCTGCATGGATCTCTTCAAAATGCTTATTCAAAGCCTCTACTCTCTCTGGGCTAAAAAGACCCTTGGCCAAGCAATAGCCTTCGGTCTCAAAATCGCGGCGGAGTTGTTCGAGTGTCTCCCGGGGTAACGCTTCCTTCAGTTCCATCACCTAGGCTACTTCAATGAAGAAGATTTTGCAATGGACACTGGGGTTAAAAAAATGGAATATACTGCTATGACTACGATAGAGCCCTCCATCGAGAAAATAGGTTTGCGCGCCGGTCATTTTGATGAATTCGGTCAATTCAGGACGGTTCGAAAAAATGGAACAACCGACTGGCTACTCATCTACACAATATCAGGAAATGGACATTTTTTTCACCCGAAACACAGTCTAACAACCTCTCACGGGGACATTATCCTCCTCCCTCCCGGCACCTCTCATAATTACGGCCTAACCACTCCAGACAGCCACTGGGAACCAATCTGGATCCACTTCCTGCCCAAATCCACCTGGATACCTCTACTCAACTGGCCGGAGTATCCTTCGGGCCTACGCCATCTCAGACTAAACGATCGAAACCGCAAAAATGTTCTCCAGTCCATGGTAGACATGAACCGCTATTTCCACGGCATCCAGAAACGCAAAGAGCTTTTTGCCCTCAATTGCCTGGAAAAAGCCCTGCTCTGGTGCGACAGCCAAAACCCTCTAATGAACCTGAAGTCCATCGATGAACGGGTTGAGCGAGCCATCCACTATGTCACCGACCACCTTTCAGAACATCTCTCCATTGAAATCATCAGCCAGAAAGTCGGTTTATCGGCCTCGCGTCTTAGCCACCTTTGTAAAGAATATCTAGATAAAGGCCTCTCTCAAATCATTGAGGAAATTCGAATGGAGCGAGCTAAGGACCTCGTCGACCTTACCTCAAAACCCATTGGGGAAATAGCCACTCTAACCGGCTTCACCGACCCTTTCTACTTCTCCAAGAGATTTAAAAAACAATTTGGAGACAGCCCTAGAGATTTCCGAAAAAAGAAGTGATCCTTTTTTTATTTTAATGAACACCCTTTCCAATGAGAAGAATTATTTCTTGCACAATAGTACGAATCGTACTATTTATTCAATATCTTGAAAGATATCACACCACTTTCGACCCTCTCATTGGCCATTCTGGGTTTGATCGCTAGGCACCCGACTTCGGGTTATGACATCCGAAAGATCTTCACAAATACTCCCATGGGACATTTCAGCAATAGTCCGGGAGCCATTTACCCAGCACTCAAACGCCTTAAGAAAAATGAGTGGATCAAAAATACGACTCCAAAAAAGAAAAGCCATCGGCCCAAAGAGGTTTTTTCGCTAACCGACAAAGGATGGAAAGTGCTTCGTGCTCGGTTACGACTGCCGGTGACCCGACACGATATTATCTGGAATTCGGAGGAATTGATCCTTCGCTTTTCGTTTATGGAACTGACGGTTGGCCGTAAAGAAACAGTACACTTCCTCAAAGAGTATCACCGTGAATCCGATGCTTACGTTCGAGAATTAAGGAAAGTGAATAAAGAGATGAAAGAATTCATGGATACTAGCGGGAAATTGGCTTTGGAGCTTGGAATCGAACAATACAAAACAAACGCCAATTGGGCGAAAAAGAGTATCAAAGAGTTTAATACGAAAGGATAAAACATGAACCTTCTCCACGCATTTTTTCTTCTACCGATTATCGGATTCCTTCCGCTAACATCAACTTACGGTCAAACAGGCCAACGAGAATCGACACTAGCGACGATCAATCCAACTAAAGATCTCACAGATATATGCGTGAAGCCTCTCCTCTCTGGCCAAGGTGCTCTTCGTGGGCTGGTCGTAGGCATCATTCATGACGACCAAACAGAAACATGGGCTTACGGGGAGGAAGGCGAAAAAAATAAAAAAGCAAACGGCGATACCCTCTTCCCCATCGCCTCTATCAGTAAACAGTTCACCGCCTTACTACTCGCGCAACTAAACGTCCAAGGGAAGCTACGCTATAATGAAAATGCAATCACCTTCAAGGACAAGCCCGTCACCTACCGACAACTAGTGACACATACTTCTGGTCTCCCTTTACTCGCAAAAGGCCTCAGCAGCCGTTCCACCACAGAGAAATTTAATGAGTTTCTAAATAAGCACACCCTAGCAAGAGACCCAGGCCTCCCATTCCAATACTCGACGTTTGGCTACGGTGTACTGGGAATGCTCCTTACCGAAAAAGGTGATGCGAAG
>JAESUN010000243.1 GCA_016763045.1 Opitutaceae bacterium
ACGCTCCTTGTGAAGCTTGACTAGGTGTATTGAATCCGGGATATTACGGGCCTGCTCAATCACTTGTTCGGAAAATTGAAAAAGTCATTAATACTCGCGATCATTCCAATCGGACTCCTAGCGCTGATTCTGGAACGTACATTTTCCGGAGACGACATTACCCCCGAAGCACTTAATTTGGCAATTGAACGCCTTTCCGAGGAAACAATATTTGGCCTAGGAGCGGATGGGTATCAGCGGGCGATTAGCTCAGCCTACATTTGATTTTATAGACTTATACGAAAACGGAAATCCAAAATAAAACTACAAAAGACTATTTCCAGAATCAAAAACTACCGCTATTGTATGTCTTCGACGTTCGCCCGAAGGCTTCTAAGCTACTAACATATCACCCATATGGAGTTCATATTTCACCGCCCTCGACCACTGATTTTCTTCCACTCAGTCACCATCTTGATGATTCTTGGGTCATTGGCCCTTAATGGCTTCTCCCAAGCGCTTCCCAGCAACAGCAAACGCGTCAGAGCCAGCGACTTGGGCGTTCGTGTCGGTAATATGCCGACGGGCAAATGGAACGCCATCACCGATGTGCATGGAGTCAAGGTGGGGCATACTACCATTCACCAAGGCAAGGAGATTCACACCGGTGTCACCATCGTATTACCACATGGCGACAATATTTTTCAACAAAAGGTGCCAGCCTCGATTGTAGTAGGCAATGGATTCGGTAAACTGGTCGGCTCTACCCAGGTCATCGAGTTAGGGAATATCGAAACACCCATCGCATTGACGAGTACACTGAGCGTCGGCCCTGTCATGAATTCACTGGTTCGCTACACGCTCGATTTGCCAGGGAATAAAAATGTCCACTCCGTCAACGCCGTTGTAGGAGAAACCAACGATGGTTATCTGAACGACATCCGAGAGTTCCGTATCAATAAGGATCATGTTTTTGCGGCGATTCATTCTGCCAAATCCGGTCCCGTTGAAGAGGGCTCGGTTGGCGCCGGATCTGGCACACAATGCTTCGGATTCAAGGGCGGAATCGGAACATCCTCGCGTGTCGTAACAACTCCTACAGGGCAAACATTCACACTAGGAGTTCTAGTCCAGAGCAACTTCGGTAACAACTTAAAGATAATCGGCGCGCCAATCGGAGATACTCCGGAAGCAATGAGAGCTGCACGCAAGCAACCTGAAGGTGACGGCTCATGTATGATCGTCGTGGCAACGGACGCGCCACTATCGGTCCGCAATATCGAGAGATTGGCTCGGCGCGCCCTTCATGGGATGGCCCGCACAGGTTCATCAATGAGCAATGGATCGGGTGATTATGTGATCGCATTTTCGACGGCTTATCGCATTCCTTACCGCGAAACTGGCACCCTGGAAATTCCACCTCTTTTACACAACCGATACATGAATCGATTCTTCGTGGCAGCCATGGATGCGACCGAGGAAGCAATATACAACTCTCTATTTATGGCGACAACTGTCCATGGAAAGAATGGTACCGCTCCAGCAATCAACTTGGACGCGGTTCGGGATTCGCTACGCAAACACAGCCTTCTGGTGGACCCCAATGAATGAGCCTAATTTTGCAAGGCGAACAAGACGTGTGAAGTTAGCTTAACTAGGATATAATATTGAAAACAGAAGCCTTTGAAATAGCCTAAGCTGTTCTCCTCTCCCTCGGAGGCGGATAGCAATTATCATATTCTATTTTTTGGCCGTCACATTCATCGCCAGCTACTTGCCAGCACGCCGAGCGGTGAACCGTGATCCGCTGGAGTCGCTGCGGCTGGAGTAGTCCGAGTCGATCCGATTGAAGCACTACGAGTGTGGAATAAAACTTTCCCCTTGACCAATAAGGGGAAAGCCTTTTCCCTTATGCAAAAAGGGTAAAGTATGACTAAACACGTTTTTCCACAGGGAGCACTCGAGATGCTCATCATGAAAGTGCTTTCGAATGGTTCTCATCATGGATGGGGGATTGCTCAGAGAATCCATCTCTTATCGAGCGAAGCGCTCACGGTAGAGGAGGGGTCTTTGTATCCCACGTTATCGCGCATGCAGCAGCGAGGCAGGATCAAAGGCAAACTAGGTCTTTCTGAAAATAATCGGCAGGCAAAGTACTATACCCTGACGGCTTTGGGTAAGATGCACTTGAAGAATGAGCAGGAGCGCTGGGAGTCGATGGCATCTGCCATCGCTCAAGTGCTACAATCGCAAAGCTAGTCCTCCTTGGTTCTATGAGAACAAAATTGTTAGAGATCGGTTATCGACTTCGAAACTGGTTCTACGGTCTCTTTCGCTCTCATCGGTTGGAGAAGGAATTGGAGATTGAGATACAACATCATCTTCAGTCATTAAGGGAACAATTCAAAAGAGAGGGGATGTCTCCAGAGGCTGCTCGTAAAGCGGCTTTGAGAGGGTTTGGTAATGTCGAGTCGCTCAAGGAAGAATGCCGCGACTCTCGTGGAACACGCTTTGTGATGGAGGTTTGGCGGAATGTTCGATTTGGCCTCCGCGTTCTGATCAAGAGCAAGTATTTCACCATCGCAGTCTTACTGACGCTGGGATTATGCATCGGCATCAATACAGCGATTTTTTCCGTGTTGAATTCCGTGATTCTGCGTCCTCTGCCATTTCCCGAATCCGAGAACCTGGTGGAGATCTATGACGCATATCCAAAGATGGGTTTACCTTGGGCTGGGAGTAACCTAACTTGCTATGTAGACTTCAAAGCGAATACCGATACTTTCAGTGATCTTGCCTTGATTATGGGTTTTAGTGGCAACATGGGTGAGGCTGGTTCGCCCGAGAGGGTAAATGGTCTGCGCGTAACGTGGGATTATTTCAGAGTATTGGGTGTTAATCCGGAGTTGGGCTCTTTCTTTAACGAAGGGCATGGAACACCAGGCCAAGATAATGTCATCGTCTTGAGCTATCATTTTTGGAAAGACACCTTTGCTGGGGATGAGGCGATTGTTGGCCAGCAGACGATTATAGACGGTAATACCTTTACCATTCTGGGGGTTGCGCCAAGAAGCCTTGAAGCGATGTATCCTGAAGCGAATCTCTATCATGTATGGGCTTGGAACCCGGAAGATGCGAATCCTGATCTGCGGCATAATCAACCTGCAAAACTTATGGGGCGTTTGAAGACCAAGGATTCACTTGTACAGGCGAAGGCGCAGATTGATACGTTGAATCAGCGTGACTATGATCGCGGGTCTGTAGGGATGAAGAATCTTCTCGATCGTACGGGATTTTCGACATTAGTTGTCTCTCTTCAGGATTTGCGTGTAAGAGATATTGGCGCGAAATTGTACATGCTCTATGGTGCCGCTTTGTTTGTCTTGTTGATTGGCTGTGTGAATGTTTCCAACTTATTGTTGGCGCAATCGAACGCCCGCACCTCGGAATTCGCCATTCGCTCTGCGCTTGGAGCTGCGCCCGTAACGATTGGGTA
>JAESUN010000035.1 GCA_016763045.1 Opitutaceae bacterium
ATCCCCTACCGTGAGCATGACCGTTCGAGTGCCGCCTTCGATTCCTCGATCAATGATCTTACGAACTGCCTCAAAATCTATCTCACCTTCTTCATCAAATGCCGTTCGCAACGACATCACAGGTCCGGCCAAAGAGTGCTTTGCTTCTTCAATATTCATTTATATTTCTTAGGTACGCCCTTAAGCTTTGTCGGTAATTTGGTTAGCCTGGAAAAAAGAATCGATGGGCGTCTCTTCAGTATTCCAGTTTGCCTTCGTCTTCACATCGTTCTCATCTGATTCAATGGCTACAGATGGGGTTTCTTCACCTTTTCGATGGTAGACCCACCAGCATTGTCCCCGGTGGTTATGTTCGTGAGAAATGGAAAACCCTGCATCTTCCATCAAAGGGCCAATCCAACCCATGCAATGGTCACAGTAATCCTCATGCTGTTCCAATCCGTTCCGAATCAGGAATCCCTTTGAAGGACAATCATGCATATCGATTCGAAAATAATCCTCACTGCTGCGGGTCGTGTATTTCGCCCCTTCATCCACCAAAGTATGCCCCCAATACTCCTCCATCCCTTCAAAACCTTTTTCGACAATCAGTTTCTTCGCATGTGTCTGCGCATCCTGGTGGATACACTCATCAAAGTAACGATGGAGATACTCCTTACCGTAGTGTTTCTGCATCCAGTCAAACGTCCACTCATAGTGGCCGCAAAAATCATACACTCCAATCATTGGGCACTCCTTATGTCTTTGAGATTTTGTGGCTCTGGTGCGGAATTAATGGGATAAAAAGCCTGATGACAGGAGCCATTTCCACCCTTAATTCTCACCGTAAAACCAGCCTCTTTTGCCGCTGCTTCTGAAACAAAATAACAATGCTGGCAATAATCCTTAAATATCTCCCGCTTACCCTCCCTTAAGGTTTTAATTGCCGGACAAACCGAGAGACTCAAGTCGACACATTCTTCATTCTGAACGACTTCTACTTCTGCCCCTGGTTCATGTGAAAAGAAAGCCCTCCAATAATCAGCGATAGATTTCAACCCACCCTCTTTCCATTTCTCCCAAACCGGAGACATATACTGTGTCCCGTGATCTTGCCAATAGCTCAGTAACGCTTCACGACCCTTGGTTTTTTCGATAAAACGAAATGTCGCATTCACCGCATAATAGAATCCGTCATAACCCGCCGGCTTGGTGTCATGATAAGGAACTGAATCGTCTTCAGAGTTCTTCTCCATTCATTCAATCCTTCCAAAAAAAAACATCATTTCAATCATGAAGTAATCTGGTTTACGTCAAAGTATTCCAATCAAAGCAGAATTCATTTCTCCCGACATCCAAACGACGATTTCTCTGGCTCATTTCCACCTGTGACATCAAAATCCCCTCATGAAAGCAGATAAAATCATCATTGCCGGTGGTTCTGGCTTTCTGGGGAAAGCCCTTACCAAGACATTTTTGCAGAAGGGCATCGAGGTCATCATCCTCAGCCGAAAAGCGATTCCAGAGGACTTTGTAAAAACTGTTGTATGGGACGGCAGAACTATCGGCGAATGGGCAGAAAACCTCAATGGCTCTTCAGCTCTCATCAACCTGACGGGGCGATCCGTCAACTGCCGCTACACTGAACGACACCGAGCTGAAATAATAGATTCCCGGACGCTCTCCACCCGTGTCTTAGGGAAAGCCATTAGTCAGTGCCCTTCTCCTCCGAGGATCTGGCTCAATGCCAGCACAGCGACAATTTATAAGCATAGTTACGATCATCCAAATGATGAAGAAACCGGCGTGATGGATTCTTCCCCTGCCGGGAGAGATCGTTTTTCGGTGGAAGTCGCCAAAGCCTGGGAAAAAGAACTCTATTTTGCGCACACAGCTAAAACTCACAAAGTCGCTCTGCGTATCTCCATCGTCCTTGGACTGCAAAAGGGAAGTGCCTACGACATTATGCATACTCTTGTCCAAAGGGGATTGGGAGGACATATGGGAAACGGGCGACAAGTCATCTCCTGGATACATGTCGATGATTTTTGCCGAGCGGTACAATGGATCCTCTCGAAACCTAGCCCAGCAAACGCTTATAATCTAGCCTCTCCCGGAGCCCTGACCAATCGAAATTTTATGGAAATTTTCCGCAAGGTATCCGGCCGTTCTTTTGGATTACCCGCTCCACATTTCCTTCTGGAAATAGCCGCCTTTTTTATGAGAACGGAGACAGAACTGATTCTAAAAAGCCGTTATGTATCCCCCGGGCGGTTGCTTTCCGAAGGATTTATCTTTCAGTACCCTGATATTGAAAGTGCCCTGACAAACTTACGAAATAAGAAGGTCGACTAGATCGCTTCCGAAACCGCTTTTGACCAGACCTTTGGAAAATGTTCACCTTCCAATCGTTCACCATCGGCAACAGTCACATACGGCTTCATCACATGCTCTCCATTGGCGACGTAATAGGTCTCGTCTGTCATATAATGAATCGCAATCGCCCGGCGCTTTCGATCACTCAAGTTTGCATGAGAACCATGCCAAGTAAGCGCATGGTGAAAATGGACTTCCCCTTTTTTAACAGGACAAGGAACCACTTCCACTTTATTTCCCTTAAACTCGGATGGCACCGCCTTGAAATTTTCCAGCGTGCTCAGAAAGTCCATTTCATCGCCCCATTTATGAGATCCTGGCACCATACTCATACAACCATTCCCCTCATCCACATCATCCAGAGCGATCCATGCACTCACCTCTGTCATGGGACGAATGATCGGCCACAATGGGGCATCTTGATGCCACATATTAACACCTCCAACCTCCGCTGGCTTATACTGAATCTGATCATGCCAAATGCATAGGCTATCCGAGCCCGTCAATTGAGCAATACTTTCAGCCACCTGGGCAGATCTGACTAACCCTCCAAAAGGATTACTCGCTTCCCATATATTGACAATCTGCCAAACAGGCGCCGTTTCATCGCGGGTAAAATTATGAAGAAGGATGGGCTGCTTTACATCCGAGCGGTCTCTATCCTCGATTACTCTCTTGAGTTCATCACGCAAAACATCGACTTTTTCGTCCGTTAAAAGTGCCCCACCATTTAAAAATCCATTTTCGTGAAAG
>JAESUN010000244.1 GCA_016763045.1 Opitutaceae bacterium
ATCGTTGGATCGGGTAATGAACCCACTTGCGATGGTACTTCGCCCTTCGCCTTATAACGTTCTTTCATCTGAGCAAGGTTTGGATTATCTCTTACCGCTATATCAACAGCTTATGTTTCAGTTAATACTAAATCATCTACCTTATCCCCTGCCTGTAGCATATTGGCGCTTAACGAAACCAAAACAACAAACACACTAGCCCAGTGCTTGGATGCAAAACCATTAACTTTTATATTACGATTATCAAACTTCATAAATACCCCTAAACATGTCCCCAAATAAAACCTAAATGCAGAATGGATGCGAGGCCAAAACCCTCTAGACCCCGCAATCCCGTGATATACAAAACTTACTGACCTGGCGGTGTTTTATGACAACTCCAAGGCTCATGCTTTGCATTATCTTTAATATTCTGATCAACAAAACGGTAATACCCTTCTTTCAGTTCTGTCCACCAATCATGGCTGATATCTAATGAGTATTTAGCAAGAATACCTTCAATTTGCCCTATACCAATATGTGATGCATCGTATGCCAGATTAATAACGTACGACTTATCATCAAAAGACACGCCATCCATTCCAAACAACTGATCTATCTCAGATATAGCCGCTTCAACTGCCTCAGTTGCTGGTTCATCTAGCTTTAAATGACGAATAACTAAATTTACTTCATGAACGCCTAATCTATGTTCTTTCTTGGTCATGACTCTCTCCTTTTATAACTGTTTAAAATCAAAACTTATTTGGAAAATTCTTGCCGGATATAACTCAGAATGGCGGCTAATTCATCATTAGACAGCTGGGCATTGCCCCCACGCGGCGGCATTGGCATGCTACTACCAGGACTCTGAAATCCATTAATAATATTATTAAGCAGTTGAGCATCTGTTTTAGTTAATCGCCCTGTTTTATCGGTAAAGTCTCGCATGCCGGGCAATACACCTTTGCCATTAGCTCCATGACAAGCCATGCAATTACGTTGATAAATTTTTCCGCCAGATAATTGTGCTATCTTTTCCTTAGAGACTGGTTCAACATCCCCCGCACTATTGTCAATCGGTGCATTTGAAGCTTGTAAAAACGTTAAAATATCTCGTGTTTCCTGCCCCGTTAACCCTGCCCGAACTCGCATATGAAAGACGGTGGTGACCCATTGATCATCGCGAAGGTCAGACGGGCTACGCATTGAATGACAACGCATACAATTCTCAGACCATGCTTTGCTGCCTCTAACAAAATCACCCGCCTCAGGAAAGTCAGAAGCTAACGACACTGACGAGCCTAAGCCCAATACCATGATGGAGAAGCCCAATAATCCAACTGTGAGTAAATACTTCCTATTTAAAATTTTCATTGTTATTCTCCTTAACTAAAAGCCGTAAGCCATTTGAAATAGAAAACGATCATCATCCGACGCGTTCCCACTTAAGCCGTCATTAAATTCATAGCTAAACTTACCTATAAAATTATTAGTGAATAAATAATTTGTGCCTAACGCCCATTGCGTTTGATCTTGGCTTAGGTGCGGAGAGTCAAAATCCGTATAACGCGCAACAGCTTCCCATTTAGAACCAACAAAGCGATATGACCCTTGTGTATACCACGTTTCCCAAACAGCTCCAGGTGATGCCGCAGTTCCCGCATTAGATGAACCAACTTTAGTTTCCACGTATTCGCCACGTAAATTAAATGACCCTAACAGCCAATTAAAATCCGCCCCTTTAACATCATAATCGCGAGCGCCTTCGTTGCTCAATAAACCGTCGTCTCCATCTTCAACTGATGTCACCGTCGCTTTGCCTGTTGATGCAGAAAAACCAACCTCTAAACCGGCAAATGGTAATATGCCAAAACGCCCGCCATAAACCTTTTCACCATCACGATCACTTCCAAAACCTTCGGCTTCAATTCCTTCTAATTCGTACTCACCATCTTCAAACTCCGCCACTAGCTCAGGTCCATTACCTACATAAACCGCGTAATTTGTTCGGATCCCTGCAAAAGGAAAACCACCGCGTAATTGCAAGCCTGTTTCAGACACGGGTGCCGCTCCATCATGGCCAAATCCAGGTGGTGCTGAAGGTAGTTTATTTATCCATGAAGGGTGCAGGTTTTGACGAAATTGACCGACAGGGCTTAAAAATTTCCCTCCGACCAAGGTCATATAGTCATTTACAAACCAATCAATCGTTAAATACTCCAAGTCCACATTTGTTTCACCACTGTCAGCCGTTGAAAATTCTAACTCCGCTTCTAACATGACTAAATCGCGGTATTGAAAATGAAAGATGGGTGAGAAGTTAGCTGAATTAAAGCTGCCATCTTCTGATTGAGCATCCGTATAGCCAACATCGGCATAACCGGCCATATGGACGAGAGTATCAGAATCACGCCACTCATTAGCCTTTTGAACTTTTTTCTCAACCAGTTGAATATCTTGCTTAGTGGCTCTATTAGCCAATTGCTTTTTCAGGTTATCCATATCAATTTGCATCTTCTCTAGGCGTTGAGCTAACTCCTCAACACTAGGTGCGGCGATAGCAATGTTATTCAACATAGAACTTGCAAGGCCTATTGATAATATTTGTATTAGTTTTATCGTTTTCATCAATTCTCTCCTTTGGGAATGAACCTTTGTTAATGGACTTAGCGATTAACTAAGTCCATTAGCACCTCGTTTTAACCTTGACTACTACTTATGTTCCTTGGCAAAATCATGCCGTTTTGTCTTTTTAACTACATCTGCACTTCCATTATTTAAGTCCGTTTTTTTTACCGTTGAAGGATGCAAACCTTTTTGCTTTCTATGGTCATGTGTAACTGCCTTGGTTTCTTCAACCTGTTCAGACTTAGTGTTGACTTGGTTCTTGTGCTTATGCATTTTCTCAGCAACCGCTGCCAAAGAAGTACTCATCAAAAACAATCCAATAACTATCATTAATATTTTTTTCATTGTCTTCTCCTTACTTTTTTAAAATATGGCTATATTCCAAACCACCGCACCCCTCATGGGTGCCTTTCATTTGCTGATGATATCCATCACCAGCATCTAAAATCATGATCAAGCTCATATAAAAAATAACCTTTTGGTACGCTTTAGTAAGTTCATGTTCATCCATATGTTTTGAGTCTAAACCTATGTTTAAAGCACAGGTCAAGCATTTAATCCTAATTTGAAATACATATTGTTAATTCTGTAACACATACTTTTCTAAAATATCCACAGACGAAACAACACCCATCACACCTTCATCACCTACTACTACAAGATGGTGAGCCTTTTCCTTAACCATTAATTTGA
>JAESUN010000245.1 GCA_016763045.1 Opitutaceae bacterium
CCGCCAAGGCTGAAATCGAAACCTCGCAACAAAATCAAACAGCCTCCAGCCTCACAGCAGTCATGCCTGTTCCCGCTGATGTTAAAGTCACCGGACCGATTGCACCTTAGGCGCGACAACTCGCCGAAGAGATGAGTGCGGTCAAGCACCTCGTCTCGCAAATGATGCATCAACAGAAAGCCGCTGCAGCCCCCTCGTCATTGCCCAAGGGGCTAAGCCAGCAATACGCCGCGTTGATCCAGCAGGAAGTCGCATCTGAGCTCGCCGACGAAGTGGTTAATAAAGTACGTCATCAGTTAAGCGAAGAAGAGCTTCACGATGAAGAGATTTGTTTCAAAGCAGTACGTCGCGAGCTGGTCCGTTACTTGCCTATTGACGCTGATGCCTCTGAGTTTAAGCCGAGCAAAGATGGCAGGCCTCGCACGATCGCTTTGATGGGGCCGACCGGTGTCGGCAAAACGACGACCATCGCCAAGCTCGCTGCCACGTTCAAGCTGAAGCATAAGAAAAATGTCGCGCTAATCACGCTCGATACCTACCGCATCGCTGCCGTCGATCAGCTCCGCACGTATGCGGGGATCATCGGCGTGCCTTTGCATGTGGTGGCCCGGCCCCAGGAGATTCAAAAGGCTTTGAATCTATGCAAGGGCTGCGACGTGATTTTGATCGATACCGCGGGGCGAAGTCAGCGTGACGACGCCCGTTTGACCGAATTGACCGCCTTTTTGGATGCTGCCAAGCCCCATGAGGTCCATCTGGTGCTTTCCTCCACCTGCTCCCAAACGGTGCTGATGGAGGCGGTCCAGCGGTTCAGCCAGGTCCGGACAGATCGGATCATCTTTACCAAACTGGACGAGGCGGTTACCTTTGGGGTGTTGTTGAACGTCTTGGACAAGGCGGATATGCGTCTTAGCTATGTGACGACCGGGCAGGAAGTACCGCACCAGATTGAGCCGGGGTGTCCGAACCGGCTGGCAGATCTGGTGCTAGGGCAACAGGTGGGAGAGAGAAGTGATAGTTGATCAAGCCGAAGCTTTAAGGGAACTGGTCGCCAAAGACCGTGCCCAAGATGATCGTACACATGCGGATCCGGGTTCTGAAGCCCCGCGACGGGCTACGATCCTCGCTGTGACCAGTGGCAAGGGGGGCGTGGGAAAGACCTCCGTGTCGGTTAATCTCGCGGTCCAGCTCTCTCAGATGGGCCGGGATGTCATCCTGCTGGACGCCGATCTGGGGACCGCCAACGCGGATGTGGTTTGCAATATCAACCCCCCGAGAAACCTGTCTCACGTCGTGGCTGGACGTTGTTCACTCCAGGAAGCATTGGTCGAAGCGCCGGGCGGCTTTCGCATGATTGCAGGGGCCTCTGGGCTGGCACAGATGGCAGCACTCAGTGAATTTGAGCGTGCACGCCTGATGGATCAGATGCGGGAGCTTGAGGAAGACGCGGACTTAATATTAATTGACACCGGCGCGGGTGTTGGCCCCAATGTCTTGGGGTTCCTCGTCGCTGCAGATCAAATCCTTGTGGTTACCACGCCTGAGCCGACAGCCATCACCGATGCCTACGCGGTCATCAAAACGGTGTGTCGCCATGGTGAAGACCTGGATATACGGCTACTAGTGAACATGGTTCGCGACGAACGTGAAGCACGCGCGGTTTATGACCGGGTTGCCGGTGTTTGCAACCGTTTCTTAGGCGTCGCGCCTCGGTACGCCGGGCACATTCTATCTGATCCGCGCGTTCCACATGCGGTACGTCGTCGTCAACCATTCGTGCTTGAGCACCCAGCGAGTCCAGCGAGCATGTGCATGCACCGATTGGCACATCGCATCGACCGCCACGCCTCTTCGCCGCGCGGCCACGGGCTGCTTCGGCGCATGGCGGCATGGTTAGTTGGGTAACCCATCAACGCCTCGTCGATCAACTCTTTTAACTTTTTTTCAAGACTCAGGCGTTTACCCCTTCACAGGCGTGCGCGATCGGCTATATTAGCTGCCAACGGATTGAACCCTAATCGAGCAAGGAGTGCTCAACCATCCCCGCACGTTTGATCGCAACCTGTTTTGCCTTAGTCAGCTTCGCCGCTGCTATCGTGGTTGGCATTGGCGCGGGCAACAGTGCACTTACTATTGTCTTTCGGGCCACATGCGTTTTAATCATGTGTTGGTTCATTGGCCTCGCAGTTGGTTCGGTCGCGCAGTGGGCGATCTTGGATCACCTCAAGCGTTATAAATTACGACATCCGATTCCCGAAGACAGTGTCCCCGACACATAAATGTTATGGACCGCACATGACATGCGGTCACCACCACGTTCAGCCCCAATAAACCGGGCAGGGCAGTTCGTTAGTTTCTCACCCGTTTCAAGTAATTCCCGACGTCGCGGACGGATCCGCACTAAAGACGTTGAGCCGGTCAAGGAGTAGGCCATGGCGAAAACCAGGCAAGCAGTCAAAACAGCAGGCCCAAACCCGATACTAGAGGTTTGGTCTGAATACAAAAAAACCGGCTCTGAGGAAATACGTAACTACCTCATGGAGAACTATCTCCACCTGGTCAAGTACAACGCTGAGCGTATCTATTCCAAGCTCCCCGACGAGGTCGACATCGACGACCTGATGAGTGCGGGCATCTTTGGTTTGATGGATGCGATCGACGCGTTTGATCTTGACCGGGGTGTTAAGTTTGAAACGTACTGTGCACCACGTATCCGTGGCGCGATCCTCGACGAGTTGCGTTCGATGGACTGGGTGCCGCGCCTTGTCCGCAGCCGCTCCAGCATCGTTGAGCAAGCACGCCGATCGTTGCTGATGGAACTGGGCCGTAAACCCACCGACGACGAACTGTGCGAGAAGATGGGCGTTGATCAAGACGAGTACGCCAAGATCCGCAAGGATGCCGGCGCCGTCGGCGTGGTGTCGCTCTCACGCAAATGGTTCGAAACCGATTCGAATAAAGACGTCCGCGAGATCGACGTTCTTAAAGATGCGAAGCAAGCCAACCCGTTTAAGGTTGTTCAGAAGCGTGACCTTAAGGAATTGATCACCAAAGGCCTGAGCAGGGCTGAGCGTCTGATCGTCATCCTTTACTACTACGAAGAGATGACCATGAAAGAGATCGGCGTAACGCTGGACCTTTCCGAGTCGCGCGTCAGCCAGATGCACAGCTCGATCCTTGCACGTCTCAAGGCGCAGCTCCAGCACCGCAGCGCTGACCTTCAGCAAGAGGCCTACTAGCACCACGCATCTTTATTTCGACCCACTAACCCATGTTAGGTCGCCTCTGCGATCCAGCGTGGGTTTTTCTTATGGATTCGGCCCCCCGGCCAGTCTATGCCGCTGCGTATACGGCTCAGGCTTATTTAATAGTGTTTCTCGCCTCGTGATCCGCTCCCTACTTGACGCGAGGCCCAAGGTCGCTGACCCTATCGCCCCCATGCCAGATATTCAAAACACTCTTGAGAAGCTTCTCA
>JAESUN010000246.1 GCA_016763045.1 Opitutaceae bacterium
CGTGATTTTTTATCATTGATTTAGTTTTGATTATAGTCATATCGTATCAGTAATTCAGGTGAACTTTCCATGATTGTTTTTTCTCCCATTTCTTCTATAAAATGATCGCATACTTCGCTTACAACTGCGATCATACTTCCTTCCTCAATCCCTTCTTTTTTCAATTTATTGACAAGTGTTTTTTGAGCTTTTTGGTAACTGAGTATGAGTTCAATTCCTTCTTGTTTCTCTCCACCCTGAAGAATAACCATGTGAATTACTTTGGGCATCATCAAGTTGGATTTAAGAAACCATAGAAAATATGGCTTAATCATCTTGTCTTTTTTAAAACTTTCTATTGTCATTGCTCTAATAGATTTTTAGGTGAATAATTAAATTGTATTTGATTGACTACTGTGGCTCGTTCTTGATTTTCCTTTTCCCAATCTCCATAGTTCCCTGGATGCCATTCATCTTTTTGCTTGTGTCCGCTAATATGACCGTTGAGTTTCTTCGTATTGATGAACGATTCACCGCAATTAGGACACAAATAAGGTTGCGGTTCAAAGCGGATGCCTGCATCAAGAGCTGCGGATACTTGCTTTACTTCTGCGGTTATTTGCGACCCGTTAGCGGTATCATCGCTTTCTTCCGCTTTTTGCTTGAAATAGAATAAATGACTGAAACTGAAAATAGTTCCTGATAGCATAATGCAAATTAGTATGGCACTCCAAACGCTTTCAGGCAAGAATTGATATACCAAGTTATGTGCTAACGTTCCTAAGAAATACAGTATGGCTGTACGAATCCATCCTTTAACCGTGAATATTAAAATGGCAAGGTCAACTCCAATAGCATAACACCACGCAAACCAAGGGTCTGGATAGTGGCTATTCACTTTAAAAACATATACCGTATGTGCAATTTGTGGTATGAGCAGTATTGCTAATGCTAATATTCCAAATGCTTCGTTGATGATAAATTTTCTCATATCTTTTTTAATTCTACTCTTAACTAAATACCTCTTGATAGATTTGCATAGTTTGACCAGTAAAACTGAAACTACGCCATGCCTCCTTTAAAGCACTTTTCCCAATGCGGTCTCGTAGCTTTTTGTCTTCTATTAATTGATCTAAAACTGCTATCCATTGTTTTTGTTCTTTTACCAAAAAACCCGTTTCCTTATTTTCTATGACTTCGTTATAAGGTGCTAAATCAGTTGCAACTACTGGAATAGCAAATACCGCAAATTCAAGTGCTTTGATGAACGATTTACCATGTGTGTTAAAAGGGATTTTTTTAGATGGCAATAGTGCAATATCCAGTTCCAATTTATTGAGCTGGTCGAAATAATCCAAAAAACTAACTGATTTTACATAGGTAAAAGGGATGTCCTTTAAAGGTTCTTCTCTATTAGGCAGCTTACCGTTCCATCCAAAGAAAATCAACTCGATTTTATCTTCGTGCTTCTCTTTTAACTCCTTTAAAACATCAATAATGGATAAAGTATCGTATGCCGTTGCACCAGTTCCGATAATTCCAATACGAACTATATCAGTTTTGTTTTTACTTAATGGCTCTGCTTCCTGATATCCGAACCTAGAAACAAGGTTGGGAATAAACTCCATTTCCACCTCTGAGTTAGGATGGTATCTTTCAATCAAACGATCATAATATTCCAAAATACCTTCACTCGCTCCAGTTAGTATATCCATCTTTGCTATGTTGGATAATAAATGTGCTTTAGCCTCCTTTGTAATTTTGGTATAATCCAAATGTTCCTTTGGAATAGCGTTTATATTGTTATCCAAATCCATTACAAATTGCAAGCGATTATTTTTAGCTTTCAATGCCTTCAAAATATATGTTACATCCGAAAACATAACTGGTAGCACTACATAATCTGCCCAACTAATTAATTTTTCATCCACCGAATTATCATAATCTCCAAACTGCTTATTAAAATTCCACTTATGAATACTGGAGATGATAGCTGAATGGGTTCTTGTTCTATTTAATTCCAAAGCTGGAACTATCATTCGATAATAGCCTGTGCCATTCAAACAAGGCGAAATAAATAGAATATGAATTTTCCCATCGTCCTTTTTAAAGGCAGGGTAGCGTTTATCAAACTCGGTTTGTTCGGTGAGCTGTTGATAGACTTCTTTGACGTTTCTCATTGATTATTATTATTATTCATTTATAGTTTAATTCAAGCCCACAAAGGCTAACTATCTTCATCATCCATACCTACCTCTGCACCTTCATAAAATTTGGAAATCTTTTTACCTGTGGTGGTATCATATATTTCGGCTGTGCCACATAGATTACCCCATTTAGCAAGGCGATTATGATGTCTTGCCATTCCCATGTTTCGATCTCTGGTTTTAGAAAATTTGTGTTTCCAATCCAATGAGTACCAGGTACGAGCATTTCCATCTTTGAAATAGGTGATTAACTTGGTAAATGAATCCCGTTTTAATTTCCATCCTCCTTTTGGTCGTTCTTCACTCATGGTTTAAAATACTTTACAAGGTCTTGAACAGGAATGTCTTTGATAAAATCCAAATGGTTGTAAGCTCCTACAATAACATTGGAATTACTCATTGAAATGCGGATCTGTAAATCATCATTACGCACTTCATGGAGTTTAGAAAGTTCATCTATGTATTTACCTACACTTTGAGCAACTTTACTTTCAATATTAAATAGATCAGTAGTTCCCTTGCCTGCAAAAAAGATGGCTAATTCTTTTACTGGTACTTCTTTAAGTTGCATCCCTCTGTGATGTAGAAAAACACGAACAGTAGCATCCCGTTTGACAATCCGAGCAAATAATTGTTGGGGAGGAACCCTTTCTTCTCTTGCTGCTTTGTTTAGATACTGGACAATATTTTTTGTTACCTTTTTCTCATATCCAAAAATATCTACCGAGATATTATCGACTACATTTTTGAGCTTATCTTTTAGACCAAGCCTCTTTTTTTGTTCTTCTTTTTTAAGCATATTTAAAATTTAATTATTGATATATAAATGTTGATGTACAGTAGGGTTAAGGATGGCAGCGTGAAACTGTTCTAACAAAACTGGGTCTCCCAATTTCCCTACTCTGGTTTCACACTCTTGATAAAGCTGTAATGGTGGTTTTTGTTTACTGGCTTCTTTTTGCTGATTATTGATGAATCGCCTTATTTGAGCGTGAAGAATGAGCTTTGCTTGGACTTCCTTTTTTCGTTTTTCGTGTTCCGCCCACCATTTTTTTGTGCCTGCAAATCCATTAGGATTATTAATATCAAAATACTTGAAAGGGAGTTGAACAAAGCGTTTTTCGGGGTCTTTTTCAATGAATTTTCGCACCAATCCCATTCGTCCAATGTAAATTTGGTGAACCTTAGAAAGATTGTGTGTTGCAACGGGTGCATACCAATCATAAATGAGTTTTTTTCCAATTTCTTCTTGTCTTTCGGTGAGAAAAACACCAGAATAAAGAATACTTTTGGCAAAACCCCAAAGCAAACTAACATACAAGTTAAGGGATGCGGAACGAGCCGAATCAATCTCAGGGCTTTTCACCTCCCCAGAGCGTTGATTTTTGGCTCGTTTGTTCCGCACTTTTTCCCCTGCATCTTCATTTTTTTTTGGGACTTTTTCCCCTGTGTTTCCAGTTTTTATGTTTCCAGTATCGTAGCTTGAAGAATCATTTTCAACCGTGAGCGAAAGCGAACTCCTTTTAAAATTGTTACCAGTTTTGTATCTTGAATCGTTGCCATCGGCATCATTTTGCTCCGAACTTTTCAAGTTATCACCATCCATTAATAAATTTTTTGATTTGTAACTCTTGTTACAAGAATCTGTATGACGACAAGTTGTCGTATTAATTTCTATAAGTAGGTCATTATCAACACTTTGCTTCAATGCTAAATCGAGGCTCTTTTTGACCTCTTTTTGAGTTTTTCGACATCTTGCTAACAGGATATTTGGGTTTATAAACAGGTCATATCCTGACTTACTTCCACGCCAAATTTTATTGGTGATTATTCCTGCTTCCTGAAGGCGTATGATGTGTCGTTGAATTGTTCGGGGGCTTGCATTTCCCATCTTTGCAAGCTGAACGTTATTGGTGCGAATGGGGGGTAAATTATCGGTATTGATTTCTTTGATAGCATTTGCCTTGACTAAAAACAGTCCGTAGATGCGAATGATGTCTTTTGCCGAAGCTGCTGCACCTTGCCTGACCTGTTCGGATAGCTGATCGGTTGAATCATTGTAATTTTTAATGTAATTGTCTAACGCTTTAAATGATGTTGAGTAATTGATGACTATCATTAAGTTATTGTTTTGTTATTACTATTTCGTTTTTAATCAAATAGGCTAACTGCATAGCCATTAAATAATTCCTGTGCCTGTTGTTTGGCTTTTTCTAATCCCTCACACGAATGGTTCTTAATTCCATTCAAATCACATTTTATCAAGTATCTTTCGCCCGATTGACGTTCCAAAGCAAAGCGAATCGAAGGATGTTCTTCAGGGAGCATTCCTACCCAATGAGCATTTGTCCTCCCTATGTATTTCCATTGCAGCTTCTTTGGTGTCATTAGGCTTCCTTTTAATCATCATCAATTATTTGTGGGAAAGCACGATAAATGCCAAACCTTTTTAAATCCATATTGGTAGCTTCACGTACCAGTCGTACTTTATGTACCCATATTATTCCTAAGATTTCGTGAGAAGGGGGAGAGAGCAATTCAGCTATAAAAATTTTTCGATTACTGTTGCTTGGATAGAGTTCTTTTGGATTGTTTACTAACCAAGTTCCCATAACATTTGCCATTTTATTCCATTTATCCTCGTTAGGAGAATAAGCTTGCTGTTTGCTAAAATCAAGTTGATCTCCTTTTCGCTGACGAAAAGGAAGCGACCAATTTTCTGGTGATCCATCTATAGGTTCTCCTTGATCGGTTAATATTTTGAACCATGTTTTTGATTTATTCTCAAGAAGATTTAGCATCGCTAGATTTTGTTTTAACCTTAATAGGTCGTTTATACTTTTTCAGCACTTTAATTTCTTCTTGAACTTTGGCAATCAAAGTCAAGTAGTAAGTCTCATTATTTTCTGTAACCACCTTCATAAAATCTGATCGTTTAAGAATTGAGATTAAGCGAACTTTGCCCATCTCCACTAAGTAATTGCCTTGCTTTCTTGCTTCGAGATTGCTGTTGGTTTGCCTGCTCCTCAATTAATTCAAGTGCTGCATCGTAAATAATAGCAGCATTTTCAGAGCGAATTTTTTGGAACTCAAAAAATTTATAGACCGTTGGTCTGGAAATCTTAGATTTTTTCGCTACCCTCCCAATGTAATTATCGAATAGCTTAACCAACTGATTTTTAAGTGTTTCTATCTCTTTTTTATCGAACATCTATTTTGAATTTTGTAATGTATTGTAAAATCATTGTAAAAGTTGTGTAAAAGTTTCTATATTTGC
>JAESUN010000247.1 GCA_016763045.1 Opitutaceae bacterium
GACAGGAGCTTACCTCAAAAATCCAATCGTTACCATATGGCTTTTGCAGAAGTCAGCAAACCTCTATGGAAACTAATGAGCCACTCCCCTTATATGGATTACGTCCACGAGATTCATAAAACACACGAGCTATGCCTACATCGGTCCGCAGCAATCCTCAGAACAAAAGGAGAACCGATGGGCATATGGCATACAGACCACAGAAGCTTCATTCAAAAACCTCTTGTCCCAAATGATGTCCTTAACCGTTTTGCAATGCCCAGTGGGAACTGGTTTTATTTAAATGGAAGTCATCCGGAACGCAGTGGCATCGCTGTCATCGAAAATTCTCATCTACCAGATTGGAAAGGGCCTGAAGGCTTTGAATTAACCCCTAGCCGAACATCCTTTCGCCAAAGAGGAAGCTCTTCACCTGACGGTTATCAGAAGATGGATGTCCCGGGCTGCATCCCTATCATTTCCGCCCCTGGAGATCTCATCTGTTTTGCAGCCTTAACCTACCACGCTAATATGGCCACCCATGAGCGTCGCTACTCCTGTGCGCTCAGTTTTCGCCCCAAAGCGATTCAACTCAACGCGCCGTGGGCATTACCTGAACAAGCGAAACAAATGATAGCTGAACTACCCACTCACTTAAAGACTTACACCGAAGGGTATACAAGCTACGATGCAAACTGGAAGGGCTAACCCCCGGAGAAACGACTGTTTTTCAGCCAAAATTCTAAAGCTTTTCAACCCATCGATCTCCTTAAAAAAGCCCTCTCTACAAGAGTGATCACGAGATCTTTTGAGACAATTTGCGAAGGATCTCCCATTGGCAGTGTTTTTTATCTAGTAAGCAGACAATTTTCGCTTACCGTAAGGTATTCCACGTGAAACAAAATAGAATTTCTTCCCCAGAAGCGGTAAATCATTACGTAGAATTCAACATTCAGAAATTATAGATTATTTAGAACTGAGGGAAAGTGAAGATACTCCATCTAACAAACTACTATCCACCGCATGATCCAAGTGCGACGGAAAGCCAATGCTTCAAAGTAGTTAACCAATTGATGCGCCGAGGGCATAAAGTTCGTGTCCTTACATCCACTCATTTGGAACCTGGAGTTCGGGCACGACAAGCAGGTGTCTCTAGAAGTCTACATCTAGTCAATCCCTCTAATCAGTTCGAAAAAAAGACATCCCTAGGACACCTTTATTCCTGCCAAAAGAATAATCATTTCCTACTCGAAGCTATTTCGAAAGACTTCTATCCAGATGTCATTATCCTGTGGAATCTCATTGGAGTGCCTCGCTCTATCCTTTGGTCCGCCATCTCATCTGGAATACCCTGTGTGATTGCCATTCACGATACCTGGTTAATCCAACAATTGAACAACGATGCGTGGACAAATTGGTGGAAAAATCCGCTACCAACCAAACAGGCCATCATTCGATCCTTTCTAAAACTGAGCGGCCTGAGCCATCTCATCAAGAAACGCTATCCCATCGAATCGCTCAAAAAGCTAGTTCCAGCCCTTTCCTTCTTTTGTTCACGAGATCTACAGCAGATGATTCACAAAAGAGGCTTTGCCTTTGCCAGGGGGGAAGTCATTCCTCATTGCGTAAGCACCAGAGAAATCGCAATCAAACGATTCCGCAGTAACAAGCTGTACCGACTTCTCATCATTGATCCGGTAGACAAAGACCATGATCCACTTACCGCGATCAAGGCTATTTTAAAACTTCGCGACGCAGGTCATAACCGTTTCAGTTTGGATATTTTTGGCAACGGAGAACGCTCCTACAAAAATCAGCTACAATCCTTTATTCATAAACACAGACTGGAAGCCTCCGTACGAATAGGAAATATTCCAAGTGTTAACCTCCCTATGCTTTTTCTTTCCTATGATATCTTACTGTATACGGCAAAAAAAGCAGCCCCTTTCCCAGACTCCATCATCAAAGCAATGGCAGCCAAACTTCCCGTTATCAGCACTCCGGACGGAAGTTGTCGTGATCTCATCCGAGATGGAGAAAATTCTCTTTCATTTCATAGAGAAAACCCAAGCGAACTCTCCGACTGTATCTTAAAGATTGCCCATGATCCCGATCTTGTTGAACGTCTCACCTATACAGCGCATAGGGATTTCCGAATGAAATACTCTGTCGAAAGTGTGACTTCAAAGATTGAAAACATCTTGCATGCTGCCCGGAGACGTGCCCGTTTTCTCTAGGTCTAAAAAAACGCTTCCCTCAATGCCACAGCCACATCTTTTCCCCGACTGTCCCTTTTTGCCTGAATTTAAGGAAGAGATGAACTGGAAGTCTCTGAACGAACTAGGAAAAGACAGGACAATTATCTTTTATCAAAGATGCATGCAATACGGACATTGCCTCTGGAAAAAAGGATTTGCCGCGCGATCAATCCTATGCCTCGACAGGGCTTTTGGAGCACATCTCAGTGGAGAAGAAGCGTTTTTGAAGCAATGGACACTACCCTATAAAGCCCTCGTATGGATTCTTGAAACAACACACTCGACTGTTTTCCTAGGCAATACGCGGGTCCACTTTCAACATTTGGCAGACCGCCTAGGAGAACCTCGTAAAGCCCAGAGAAGCGGCAGAGCATGGGCTTGCTGGCTCCTCACGAGAAAAGTCTTGCCCGAACTTCCTTCTGACCCTCAACACATGGTTTCGGAGCCAACCGAAGACGAGATTATCAAACAACTTCATCAAAACGGAATCCCAGGAGAAGTTGAGATTTGGCAAGACGCCATCGAATACGCCACCAGTCTTTCAATCCGATCTAAAACTCCCTGATTTGCCCTCCCGATTTTCGAGTGAGTTTTCTCATATTCTTCGCACTAGAATCGCTCATTTCAAAACCGACAACGTGTACACGAGGCCTCGTCAAAACGTCACGACTCAATCGTTCAATAGAATGCTCCAGTGTCTGATACGAAATAACCGGGTAGCTAGCTTTCCCTTTTACCATTGTTTTTCGATTTAAGACGCCATCCGTTACTAAAAAGATAACATCCGGCTCCAACTTCAAAGCAGATTCAAAAGCAGCCTCATGCCCAAGATAAATTGATTCTGAAGCCACCGGAGGATTTCCTTTTAACTTTTCCCTGACCCAAATCGACACAGACTTTTTATTTCGAGAAGTTGCTGGAACCAGAAAATCTGAAAAAACTCGAGTTCCCTGGCTAAATTGAACAATCCCAAAAAGTGTTCCGCTGTCTAGCTTCGCAATCAGTTCAATAACTTCATTCTGGATTTTCTGTATAGAGACTCCCTTCCGACGAGCTTTTCGAACAACTGATGCAGATGTATTGACGATCAGAACCACTCGTTGAGCGTTATCCTCCAGGCCAAAAAAAGAAGCTGTTGACGTAGCCGTCTTCAAATCCCCCAAGCCCTCCATCAATCCGCTACCACGTAAAAGAGCATCGGCAGAGAGAAAATCTGTGTTTTCAAATGGATCATACTGCGAGTCCGACAACTCCGGCAGAGGAGGTAATCCATTCGCCTGCAAACTATCAACTGACAGCCGTTCGCCCATGCTAGGAGCACCCACCGACTGCTGAAATTCTGAGACGGCGACAGCATGCTCCAATTCACGTTGAGGAAGATAGATAGACTTCTGTGCTTTGAACGATGGTTCTGGTGCAACCATAGGCCGCATCACTACTACAAAAACCGTTAATAAGAGAAAAACAGCCTGTGCAATAACTGCATAGAAAAGCGTTTCGCCACGAAATCCTTTTTTAACAAGAGTCCCACCCCACATATTAGGAGCTTATCCTAAAAAATATTCCACAACTTGCACGAATAATTTTTCGTTCCCCATAAAACCTGAAAACAGAGATTACTTCCCTTTTTTCTTTACTCTCAGTCTTTTTTGTCGGGCCCGTTCCTCCATCCCTATCTCAAGTAAATCACTCACTAACATTCGTGCTTCAGTTTCCTGTTCTTTTATTGTCAATGGACGTCCATACTCTTCTTCCAGTGTCATCACTTTGTCTGTCTGAACAACCGCTACTCCTGCCTTCCCACCAGATTCAACCGAAGCAATTCTCAACATCAACACAGCCGTTTTTTTTCCTTGCTTAAGGGTCACAGAATCATTTTTCGCATTATAACTAAGCACCTCTAGGCCATCCTTCGAACTTCCGACCGGCATCCAATAGCTTTTCTTCTGTTTCCTATCATAGATACTCACCAATATCTCTTCACCTAGAACAGTGATTCCAGAGATTTGAAGATGATTAAAGGCACTCACAACAGCCACTTCTTCATTTTTTCCTGCTGACTGAGAGACAAAAGGTGAAGCTTTTGGCACATTACCCCATGCGGAAAACGAAAAGTTAACCACGATGAAAAGTAAAACTGTGAGACTTAATTTGCGCACTACTGAGGGTAAATCGACTATTACCATACAATCAAAAGGAAAAAAAAGAAAGCGAAAGAATCCGGAAGCACGTAGTCTTATAGGTATTTTTACTCAAATCTGTAAAACCCTGCTGGTTTATAGATCTTTGCGAGAAAGGCCAACACCCTATCCCTATCACCTTCACTCCTTCACTCGCTGGCTCTTTGAAGAACATTCTTCTCTTAAAAATAAATAACCCCCTGTAAAAACAGGGGGTTATAAAATGGCGGGATGAACGGGACTCGAACCCGCGGCCTCCTGCGTGACAGGCAGGCGCTCTAACCAACTGAGCTACCACCCCAAAAAAGGGAAGTGGTGTTTAGAATCCGAGAGAAAAGTTAAGTCAAGCGAAGAATGGATAATCTCTTCATCGGTGCGAAAGAAATCGCTTTAAAAAGAAAATGAAAATCCTCTTTCCGCTCAGTCGTTCATCAAAAAAACACTCCGCATCATTTACTCAAAACCGAGTAGATAGCTAATGCCTAGGCAAATCCACGTTCCGGCGGCCCTGCGGCAAAAAACAGGTAGAAACCCACTCATGGCTAGCTTCAAAAAATGATTTTTATTTTTCAGGCAACGTAACTGATCGAAGACGCCAACCAGTGGAAAAATAGAATTCGTTGCCTACAATAGGGCCTACAATATCGATAGAATTGGGAGTATAAGAGGTCTTCCAGGCACCCTCACGTGGCTTTGGAGCATCCAGCTGCCATATCCGCTCGACATCACAAGTGCCTGGTATGATCCGGAAAACACAATTAGCAGTCGCTCCATAAACAGCCCCACCAGGCCCGTTCCGCAGCGAATAGGAACCATGCCAGGCCAGAGGGCCAAAATCCTCAGGAAGCCACGCCGAAGCGATCAGTTGACGCTTTACGGGATCAACAAGAGCGATTCGCGGACCAATATCAGGAGCGCCTGCAGTTATCACATGGTCTCCTCGACCAATTAACGCATAAACCAGCCCATTGCCCGCCAGAGCAAGCGAAGTCACATCCGCCAGCCCATCTAGATCAAAAACCCCAGACCATTCCAGCGTATCATCCGATGGGTTCCATAAAGCAAAGGCCCCATCAAACTTCTCTATCCGAGTCCCTGTCCCAGCTTCGATACTCAACCCCACTAGAAGTCGCTCCGATTCGGGTAACCACAATAATGAGCAGGGAGACGTATCGGGTACAATAGCTCGATACGAAGCGTGTGCTCCGGTCTTAGGATCGTACCAAGCCAAGGTTCCACCCCTTAGCCCATAATCTGGGCCGGATCCAATCCAAAGTTTTTCATCTGGAGAAACAATCATCGCATTGGGGCGATACCCTACCTCGTCAAGACGTCCAAGATCTCGAGGATTATCCCCTTCTTCACTACCAAAGGAAAGAGGCAGCTTCGGATCATAAACGGAAATACGCGCTTGCGGATAGGATGCCAAATACACCTTATCGTGCAAATTCACGAGAGAATAGGCCTGCCCCGAAGCGAACGTATGCGGACCTAGCTCCTCAATGTTCGAACCATCCACCGACGCACGGTAGAGAAGATTCGGCAAGTAACTAGAGCCATAAAGCATTCCATCAGGCCCTAATTCGATCACATGCAAATTTGACCCTCCCCCAATCCAATCGAGGTGAAGCACTCGACTAGGGACCATCGGATCCACATTAGCCAAAAGCACTCTCCTGGGAACCCCCGAGCCCTTACCTCCGCCATCATCCATCAGATGAGCCTGCCAGCCTCCCGGCATGATTAACGACCCTTGGTAGCAGTGCTCTCCCGCGGCATGAATGCCTGCCAAAGGTTCAGGTAAAGACGTCACAGGGACAAGCAGCATGCCTTCGACTCGAAACTTTCCAGCATGGGAATCGAGATACAAACGACGATCGACACCTTTGAAAAATCTTAAATACTCAGTTTTATCCAGTGTATCCGCTAAAACAGGACCCACCTCTCGATGCTCCCCTGTTTGAGGATTGATCACAACAAGATGCGGACGAACAACACGGACCAAAGCCGCCAACGAACCATCGTCACCAGACAAAGGGTAAAGATATTCTTCATCCGTACTCATCCGACCGAAACTCGTGAAAGTCTCCGTCTTTAAATCAAACTTCGTTAATCGAGCTCCATTACAGGCACCAATCCAAAGCGTCCCATCAGAAGCTTCTGTCATGCCCGTGGGAAAAACAATATCCTCTGCAATTTTCCCAAGATCTTCGATGCCCTTTTCGGGACGAGAAGGATCGAAGCGATGAAGATGCCCATCCCAAGCAGAACCGACATATAAAATACCCGTCAATAAGCTACGAAAAGACGCTGTTGAAAACGTCGATTCTTTCTTATTTCCAACTGGATACTGCGTACAGTGACCGGTCTCCAGATTGATATCAATAACGAAAAACCCACCATTATTTTGGCTCATCGTTGCAAGTAAGGAGGCCTTACCATCCGAGGTCTGACCAGAGTGCAGA
>JAESUN010000248.1 GCA_016763045.1 Opitutaceae bacterium
CCCTACCATCCAGATCTTTTCAGCCTCACCAGTGATCGAGAAACTGATATTCAGCGACATGAGAATCGGAATAAAAAAGATCAAATAAGCTCTCCTCACATACGCCAGATAAGGAATGGATACGGTAGTCAACCCAGCCACACAGAAGATCAAAACGCTCTGCTGATCCTGGTTCCCTAAGGAATAATAGCAAAAGACTAACCACCCCCACCAAATCCCAATGGCGCCTGTGATGAGAATAAACCGACCTTCCCATCGAGAGGATTTTTGCGCCTCTTTGTCTTGTTTCTGGTAAATGACCACCAACGCTATCCTCAAAAAAGTAAGGAGAGACATCACGAGAAACCAAGTAAGGACATCTGTATAACCTTCGCCTGAGGCAAGAACCCCAGCCATTATCGCAGCCAGTATGAGAGTTCCAATATTCCGTGGCCAATGCGCCTCAAACAACTGAGCACCTAGAGCACGACGAACTCTCCCGTCAGTCGAGCTGACTAGATTTGGCTTAAATTTAACTAACTTCGATAGGGGCATCATAGAGAACTGAGAGAAAGACTCCTCAAAGTATAAGATATCGGCTCAACCCCCTAATTCTTGACGAATATACCTCAGATATTGAGAGAGTCCTTACTTTAAGAGCCTTAAGTAATTCCCTTCCTCAATCAATGAGCCTGGAACTGCTCTCTATATCTAGCCGGCTTAACACCTGGCCCATACCGATGAAATGCATTATAAAATGGGCCCAAGGACTCAAATCCAGAATCCATAGCCACGTCTATTATGTTCATATCTGTTTGAACTAAAAGACGTTGCGCATGGGACACACGTAACCTCAGGACGTACTCCCACACATTTAGATGACAATGCTTCTTGAACACTTGAGTAAGGTATTTGGGATGGAGTACCACTGCCTGAGCAATCTTATCCAGCGTCAAAGGTTCTCTAAAATTCATCGCAATAAAACGAGAGACTCGTTCGACCTGAGTGGCAGAAATAGCAGGAGACTTCATCCGCTGATCTTTTTTTTCGATCCTGGCAACAGTCGCGAACCGAATCAACCGAGCCTCCAATTCCAATAGAAGAGCTGAACGAAGCTCCTTGTCCGCTGAGCTGTAATCAGTCGCCCAGCGATTCAAGTTCTCCTGATCCAAGTTCACTTGACTGCTGTCTATCATCAATTCACCTGAAAGTAACCTATCACAAAAATCGGAAGAAACAGCCCACTGGAGAAACCAGGCCAACGGAAGAGTAATGAGAAAACCCTCCGTTTGCACCGAGCTCTGGATAGTCTGATGGGGAACACCTCCCCAAAAAACAGCCATTTTTCCAGCGTCTACCGTAACAATCTGGCCACCATGCAAATAGGTAAGGCTTCCTGCTGTCAAAAAGTTGATCTCTATCTCAGAGTGAGTATGCGGATGATCCATCAAAGAGGGCCAGTGATGACAAACAACCTGAAACCCAATTGGCTCTCTGTATTCAATCAATGATTGATTCATCTCTTCTCTACGCATCTTTAGGAATCTTACTATTCAATACTATATTGAGATAATTCGAGAAGATTTTTCTAAAAAAGAAGTATAAAATACAAACCATGCCTACCCAACTTGATAATTACCTCTTTGATCTCCGAGGATACCTTATCCTCAAAAACGCGCTGAGCCCCACAGAAGTGGCCGAGGCCAACCAACAGATCGACGCGATCCCCCTAATCGAAAGGAACGAATGGCATGGCTACGTCCACAGAGAAGATCACGTCGACGAACGCGGCATAAGCTTTCAACAGATCTACGAAGCCGGAAAAATTTTTGAAACACTCATCGATCATCCTTCCTGGATGGAATATGTACTCCATTACATAGGAGGGCAGGATAACTTTGATTCCCATCATGGCCCTCTCTTTATCGATGAGAATTTTGCCAGTATTCGGGGCCCTGGTGAAGCGATCTTTCTACACTCAGGAGGACATACTGGCTGCAAGCGTACACAATTTAGATACCGCAACGGCGGTTTCCACTGCGGTCAGATTAATATCTTGATCGCCTTAACGGATATTGGCCCCGGCGATGGAGCAACCATGGTCATTCCAGGCAGTCATAAGTCCAATATCGAACATCCACGACTCTCTGGTGATACCCATTTGGACGAAACAGAAATATCCGTCGATGATGTGGAAGCCGCAGAAGAAGTACATTTGAAAGCAGGAGATGCCATCCTTTTTGTAGATGCTATTTCTCATGGATCTGCCAAACGCATCAACGAAGGAGACAGGCGTATCCTCGTCTACCGCTACGGCCCCTCCTGGGGAAGCTTTCGCTGGGGCTATACTCCATCAAAAGACTTGTTAAATCGATTAACACCCAACCAACGAAAACTCGTGCACCCACAGACTTACCGAAACCCTCCTCCAGAAGCACTGAAAGCTGCTGGCATTTTGTAATCTCTCAAGCATAAGCCTCTTCAAACAGTTGAGTAAAATCAGCTGTTTTTTAAAAAGAAAAAAGACATGCTCTAAATAAGTGAGGCTCAAATACACCAAGGCGTTTCTAGATATTTTAGAAACAGATTCATCAGAGGCCTTAATCGTGAAAATTTCGTATCCCTAACATATCCTAATATATCAAACCTAAAGATAAAAGGAACTGGACGTTTCTGAAGGAGAAAGCTAAATCTCGAAGGATAATGGAAGTTGATAGTAGCATCGAAAATCAGCTAAGGGAGAGAATGTCGAAAGGACCGCTTTTGACCTTACGACTAGACTTAATCAACAAATGCAATTTGCAGTGTGTGATGTGTCACTACAGCGACCCAAAAATAGCCTTAAGACCAACTCAAAAAATCAGCGTCGAGCAATTTGACAAGTGGTTTAAAGGAGTGGGCCACAACGTTCGAGATATCATGCTTTCTTGCGGTGACGAACCTCTTATGTCGCCTCATTTCATCGATATACTCACTAAAATATCGAACTATGGAAATTCTCTAGATGTCGGGTTATGCACAAATGGGATGCTCATGAATGCCAAGATTCGTTCAGCTATGATTCAGCATGGACTAACCTATTCTCTCTTCTCAATCGACGGAGCTACGAAAAAAACCATGGAACG
>JAESUN010000249.1 GCA_016763045.1 Opitutaceae bacterium
ATACAGAAGCAGGCTGAACTTCAGTCGCCGGGTAGTTTACTAGCGCTATTCAATTCGGAATGAATAGTGCAGTATCCATCGATAACTCCTCCATTTAAAATTCGCACGGCGTTTTTTTTGCATATTGTTCCTTTTTTTGTAGTAGCTTTACATTTATTTACATCTATTTCCTGGAAGACTATTTTCTCTTTTCGTTTCAAATTTCGGTTGTGCATAAATGCTTCATATCTGTTCATAATCTCTGCAATTACCAACATGGTCAGTCCTAGGGGTTTTGCGCCCATCCCCTCGAAATTAACCTTAGCCTGAATTTTCAACTATAAGCTTATAGTAACTTTTTGTACCATTGGACTTGGAGCCTTAAACCCAGCTTTTAATTTGATATTTTATAATATGTTGTTTCATCGCATATTAATTATTCAATTAGTTAATGTATGATTATGAAAAAATAACAACAAAGGCTTGCCATTATTTCTTCATCTAACACCAAACGTATTCAAATCCTTAGTGAATCTGAAATCAACGAACTCTATGCCTTACCAAATTTTAACCGTAAAGATCGTGACGATTATTTTTCATTGGATAGTGAAATTCAAAGGCTCGTCAACGAATTAAGACGTATTGAAACCAGAGTGTATTTTATATTACTGCTTGGTTATTTCAGGTCACGCCCAATAGTATTTAATTTCACGTTTACTCAAGTCAGCGCTGATTTGGATTATGTAAGAGCTAAGTACTTCAGTGATAAAGAGATGTCTCTTGATGATTTATCACCAACGACCAGAACAAAGCTGATTAACAAATTATTAAAATATACAGGCTTCACAGCATATCAAAGCAAGTTTGATAAAGAGCCTTTATTAAAAAGACTCAACGATGTTGTAAAAATCAACCTTGAGCCGAGATATGTTTTCGATGAGTGTATTGCTTATTTTGGTCAAAATAGGATAGCGCTTGCTGGTTACACAACGCTACAAGATACTATTTCTACAGTATTATCAAATGAGCGTAACCGCATTGAAATGGTGTTGAATGATAGTTTGTCTTCAGGTACCAGAAAGACATTGCTTAAACTACTTGAATCGAGCAATACCTTTACTGACTTAGCCAAGTTAAAAAAGATGGCTAAAGACTTTTCAACGAGTCAAATAACGCAAGAGCTGAAAACACATAAAATTATACGTTCACTTTATCCTGAAATTAAAGGGCTTATTGCAGAGCTTGAATTGTCCCCTAAGAATCTTGAATACTACGCTTCATTGGTTAAGCACAAGTCCGTTTATAAACTCAGAAGACACGCAGATAGCCAAACCATTTTATACCTCGTTTGTTACTTGTTCTTCAGGCACCGAGAAACTAACTATAACCTTGTTGCTGCTTTTGTTTACTTAATCAGAAAATTAACCGAATCAGCTAAAGGCTATGCCAAACAGCGCATTGTTGAAGATGTGAACATTGTAAGAACCAAATTAAAATCCGCTGGTAGTTTACTGAAGTTCTTTATCGATACCGATATGGACGATGATTTAAACTTTGGTGATGTCCGAAAAAAAGCCTTTGAGCTTATTCCTGCTGATAGTATTAAGCTATTAAGTGATCACTTGGATAATAATAACTTTGATGGCCGTCAGTACGAATGGCAATTTATCGATAAGCAATCGAGTAAAATAAAAAAACTTATCCGCTCATTATTTATGTCTATTGATATTGAGTTCATTCATTTAAAGGATGAACTACATGAGCAATATGTTATGGCTCATTCTGAGCTAAGTGAATCCAAAGCAATTAGAACCATTAACCTCGATGTGGTACCCAAACATGACCGCGATTATTTAGAGGGAGAAAACACCAAATTAATTACTAATCGCTTTGAATATTTCCTCTACCGAAAAGCCGAACAACTATTTCACAACAATAGCTTAACGGTTAAAGAAAGCGTTAATAACCGTAGTTTAACATCTGATCTTATACAGTCTAAAGAATGGCAGCATAAAGCTGAAATTATTGAAAATACTGGTCTTGATAAACTAGTGACTCCCATTAACCAAACACTGGCTGATAAGAATCAACAATTAGAAGCCAAGCTGAAGGAAGTAAGTGAGCATATTTTTAGTGGTGATAATAAGTATGTTGAGTTTATTCCTGGCAAGGCCGAACTTAAATGGTCTATTCCAAATAAACGATGGCAAGAAATAATCGACAACCCACTTTATAGTCAAATTCAACACATGGGTATTGTTGAACTCATGTTGTTTGTTGACCAAAAGACTGACTATTTAAAATCATTCACTCACATTTCGGTTAACAAAGAAAAAACACCTGCTAACAAAGAAGACCTGATCGCTTGCATCTTAGCGAATGGTACTAATTATGGTTTATATAAAATGGCGAATATCTCCGACCGTTCAATGGGTAAATTACGTAGTGTCGATGATAGTTATATTCGGTATGAAACGTTAACTCAGTCGAATGATCAGGTTTCCAATGCCATAGCCACGTTGCCAATATTTGCATATTACCATGTTGATGATAATCAGTTGTTTTCAAGTATTGATGGTCAAAAATTTGAGTGTCGGATCAATACTTTTAAGGCGCGGTATTCATCTAAGTACTTCTCCAAAGGCAAAGGCGTTTCTGCATTAACACTAGTCTCCAATCATGTGCCAGTGAGTACGCAAGTGATCGGTGCTAACGAGTATGAAGGTCATTTTGCTTTTGACTTACTGTATAACAATTCATCAGAGATACAGCCTAATACGTTATCAACCGATACGCATGGTACAAACAATGTTAACTTCGCCATTTTAGACTTCTTTGGTTATACATTTGCCCCCCGATACGCGAAAATGAAAAAGGTATTTTTTGGTTTATTTGAAGTGACTGAAGAGGACGGCGGCCGTATTCAACTGAAAAAAGAAATTAACCATACATTAATTGCTGAAGAGTGGGACAATATTCAGCACATCGTTTGTTCACTGAGCCGTAAAACAACTACTCAAAGCACCATTATTAGAAAACTCAGTAATGGCAAAAGCCGCACGTTGTCAGCTTTGCATGAGTACGATCGTTTGATTAAGTCTATCTATATTCTGGAGTATGTTGATAATTCAACGCTGCGCCATTATGTACAGCAAGCATTAAATCGTGGCGAAGCTTACCACCAATTAAAAAAGGCTATTACTTCAGTTAATGGCAATAAATTTCGTGGTGGTAATGATTACCAAGTAT
>JAESUN010000250.1 GCA_016763045.1 Opitutaceae bacterium
GCTGTTTGAATAAGACTGGTTCGGCTGCGCAGAAAACCTTCCTTATCTGCATCCAAAATAGCAACCAAAGCGACTTCTGGCAGGTCTAATCCCTCTCTCAATAAATTAATCCCAATTAACACGTCGAAATCTCCACGGCGCAACTTACGCAAAACTTCGATCCGCTCAATCACATCGATATCAGAATGCAAGTATTCGACTCGGATGCCCTCCTCTCGAAGGTAGCTGGTCAAGTCTTCGGATAAGCGTTTCGTCAAGGTCGTCACCAGTATACGTTCATTTTCAGCCGTGGCCTTTTTGATTTCTCCTATCAGGTCTTCCACTTGCCCCTTTGCTGGACGAATCTCTATTTTAGGATCGAGTAAACCCGTGGGTCGAATGATCTGCTCCACCACCACTGCCGATTTTTCATATTCAAAGGCAGCCGGCGTCGCAGATACCAAAAGCGTTTGTCCGGTCACTTTCGTAAACTCATCAAAGTTCATCGGCCGGTTATCCATAGCAGAGGGCAACCGAAAGCCATAATTAACCAGATTCTGCTTTCGCGAACGATCCCCCGCATACATGCCCCCAATCTGTGGAATGGAAACATGACTCTCATCGATCATGAGGAGAAAATCTTTTGGAAAAAAATCGATCAAACAAAAAGGTCTCTCTCCCGGAGGCCGACCAGAAAGATGCCTCGAATAGTTTTCTATTCCACTGCAAAAACCCAATTCCTTAAGCATTTCCAAATCGTAATTCGTCCGCATGGAAATACGCTGCGCTTCGATTAATTGACCATGCTTCTCGAACCACTCAACTCGTTCAGTCAGCTCATCTTTGATAATCTCAATAGAAGCATCAATCCTGTCTTTTGGCGTCACAAATTGAGTCGCTGGGAATAAATTAAATTGCGAAAAAGAGGCACCCGTTTCTCCTTTCACCGGATCCAGTTCCGAAATGCTTTCGATCTCATCACCCCAGAACTCCA
Organism: Opitutaceae bacterium; assembly: GCA_016763045.1. Classification (GTDB taxonomy): domain Bacteria; phylum Verrucomicrobiota; class Verrucomicrobiia; order Opitutales; family Opitutaceae; genus NORP342. The sequence goes on from JAESUN010000250.1 coordinate 974, forward strand.
CTCGAATTCCCTTTTCAAGGTAAGCAGGCATCACATCGACCACATCCCCTCGAACCCGGAATTTCCCTCTCTTTAGATCGTAGTCATTTCGTTCATACAAATTTTCGATCAAGCGATTTAAAAAAACATCCCTGCCTAATTCTTCTCCCACCTTGAGAGGAATCATCATCTCAAGAAAATCCTCTGGAGACCCCAACCCATAAATACAAGAAACACTGGCCACAACAATCACATCTTTCCGACTGATCAAAGCACTGGTTGCCGCGATCCTCAGACGATCAATCTCATCATTAATCGATGAGTCCTTTTCAATAAACGTATCCGACTGAGGAATGTAAGCCTCAGGCTGATAATAATCGTAGTAACTGACAAAATACTCGACTGCATTATCAGGAAAAAATGCCTTAAACTCAGAATAAAGTTGAGCCGCCAATGTTTTGTTATGCGACATAATAAGCGTCGGCCTCTGGCAATGTTGGATTACATTCGCCATCGTAAAGGTCTTCCCTGATCCCGTCACCCCAAGCAAGGTCTGATATCGGTTACCCGCCTCTATCGATGCCACTAATTGATCAATCGCCTGAGGCTGATCTCCTTGCGGGGTATATTCCGCCACTAATTTAAACTCAGATGACGCCATTTAAAAATTTCTTCTCCGGATACTTTGAAACAATTCCAAACCTGAGTCGTCTCAGTCCCGATCAAAAACACTCTGATCAAACTGCCCTTCACTTTTACTGACGATGCAACTGACAACCGCATCTCCCGTTATATTCACGGCGGTTCTCACCATATCCAACAATCGATCCACCCCAATGATCAACGCAACACCCTCTACCGGTAAACCGACTTGATTCAGCACCATTGCCAGCATAATTAAGCCCACTCCCGGGACACCTGCGGTGCCGATGGAGGCCAATGTCGCCGTAACGATTACCATCGGATAATTCACAAACGTCATCTCTATCCCATATGCCTGAGCGATAAAGACCGCGGCAACCCCCTGCATGATCGCCGTTCCATCCATATTCAAAGTCGCCCCCAAAGGAATGGTGAACGAAGCGATCGAGTTTTTCACTCCGATACGATTCTCAACAACATCCAACGTTACAGGAATGGTCGCACCACTACTCGCCGTACTAAACGCAAAAAGCTGAGCCCTTCGGATCTTTCTAAAAAACCGCAGCGGACTTAATCCTGAAAAAACCTTCAGCAAGGAAGCATAAGTGCAGAGTGCATGAAAAATCAAAACACCAAAAACCAGGAAGAAATAAAGAGCCAACGGTTTAATGGCAGCAAAGCCTTCCGTTGCAAACGTCTTGGCGATCAAACAAAAAACACCGTATGGAGCTATCTGCATCAAAATAAAAACGAGCTTCATGATGATCTCATTCAGATCATTAAAAACCGCTCCCACTCTTTTACCTGCGTCCCCAGAGATAACCAAGGCAACGCCAAAAAGAATCGAGCAAACGATAATCTGCAGCATATTCCCCTCGGCCATCGCCTTGACCGGATTGGTCGGAAACAAACCGATAATCACCTCGCTCAAAGGAGGTGCCTCTTTAGGGGAAAACCCTTCATTCGTTGATAATTCAAATCCAACTCCTGGCTGAAAAACAACTGCTGCAGTCAAGGCAATCGAAATAGCAATAGCCGTTGTTCCCAAATAAAGAAATACTGTTTTAAGCCCCACCCGACCTAATTTCCGCACATCATCCAAAGCAGTCGTTCCACAAACCAGAGAAACAAAAACCAGTGGCACCACCAACAATTTTAACGACGCTAGGAAAATCGAACCACCCACATAAAAAAGCCCACCGATTAAATACCGATCAATGACCGAGTTCGTATTCCAGAGATTTAATAATCCCCCGATCAAAAAACCAAGGAACATACCAATGATTATATTTCGAGTCAGTTTATTCTTGGCAGGGGAAGTCATACGCAATTGGGGGGAAAATTAAGAAGAGTTGCTAAAGGTGAAGATACTGAAAAAAAGAATCCATTGAGGAAAGGTTTATTTAACTCCAAACCGCTAAGAGGAGGTTAAAATGAATAACAAATCCTCCATCGAGAGGACATCCAATCTGGAAACGATCCGAGCTGCTCCAGACAGTTCTTCTGCGGGATGTGTCGTCGAAAGAGCAATTACTTTCATTCCTCCAGCCAGCCCCGCATCAATCCCTACCTGGGCATCTTCAAAAACAATACAGTTTTGGGGCTCTACCCCTATTTTCGAGGCCGCTACGGTGAAAACCTCCGGATCGGGCTTCCCGTGAGACACATCTTCAGCCGAAACGATAAGAGGGAAATACTTTGTCACACCCATCACATCCAGAATCGTTTCAATATTGAGTCGATGAGTGGAAGATCCGACCACACAAGGAATCTTCGCCTGATACAGCATTTCCAGAAAATCAACGATACCTGGAAGAGGTGCTATCCCCCTTTCCTCAACCACCTCTCTATACAGCTCCTCCTTTCGCAAAGACATCCGAAGGATCTCATCTCTATCGGAAGTCCATGCCAAAAAGCCCGGAATAATCTTCTCATTCTTCATCCCAAAACCTTTTTTGAAATGATCAACCGGAAGGATTTTACCTTCCTCTTTCGCCAGTCGTTCCCAACTCTCTTCATGATGAGAGGAGGAATCAATCACGACTCCATCCCAATCAAATATAGCACCTATTTCCATTGGTTTGAATGAGCCATAAAGTATCTTCAAAATCGAGAGGAATCCTTCTCACCCTGAAATGGAATAATGAAAGAATTCTCAAAACTCTCTCAGGATTCCGTTATCTCAGTGATCAATGATCTTTTAAAAGAAATACATTGTCAGAGAATTCACCTCCTGAAATTGTCTGCCCAATGAAAGACTTACCCCTTGCCCCCCCGGAAGTTCTCGAAGGCTTAAAAAACTACGATACCCCAACGGTTTTTAATGCGATCCATCGGTTAAATGCCTGTAGTGATGAGAACTACACAGATTACTCCATCAAGTGCCTTCTTCCAGATCTCGGAGTTGTTCTTGGATACGCCGTCACCATTGAAGTAACAACTAACGACGAGGATTACCCTTCCGTTCCATGGGTCGATCACTACCGAAGCATCGATAACATCGATGGCCCAGTTATGGTCGTTTTTCGAGATGTCGACTCACGCCCTGGACGAGGAGCTAGCTTTGGTGAAGGAATGACTCTTTATCATAAACACTTTGGTACAGTGGGAGCTCTCTTTGAAGGAACAATCCGTGATCTCAAAGAAATTCACCGTGAAAAATTCCCCGTCTTCGCCAAAGGAACAACACCAGGCCATGGAACATTCCATCCAACCCGCTTAGGTGTCCCTGTAACCGTTGGACAAATGCGTGTTTGCCCCGGAGACCGCATCATGGGCGACATCAATGGCTGTGTTCGCATACCGGTTGATCGTGCCGAAGAAATTCTGAAAGAATGCGCTGAAATCATCAAAATCGAGCAATCCATTTTTAAGCAAATCCCGGGTGGCTCTATTGATGAACTCGCCAAAGCATTTAACTGGGAAAAATAGAACAAGGCAGGAAATTACCTGCTACAATCCGAAAATCTTCGTAAAACCCTGCCACAGCTGAGACCAAAAGCGCCTGGCAGAGGCGGCTTCGCCTTTCACGGCAATTTCCTGGCAAAGGAAAGTGCCTTCACCCTTAAAGAGATCGTCAAATAAAGGGTTTTTTCCACGAAAATAAGCCCAGAACGTTTCGGCCCGAACAGAACGATAAGACAGACTCGGCATGAACCCAATCGTTGAGTCCTGATTGGTTCGCCGTCCTCTCTCTGCCGATCCTCCACTTAAAGATTCTCCTCTCACCCCCCGACTCCCTGAGACAATCAATCGACCGGGGCCCACAAACTCAAAAAAACGAAATTGCAGCGTTATCCACGCCTGTAAACTAAAGAGCCGCCAGTGTCGGCGAATTTGAATCATCCCCTCATCAGGGACAACAATCCCAGCAATAAAGTGAGGTCTCAGAATCAAAGATCCTCCTTTCGGGATAGAAACAACAGCCAATTCAATGGTCGGTTCATCCTGAGTCGAAAACGTCACTGATAACGCTTCTTTATCCTGCGTATTTTGCATCTGGATAAGCTCTATCAATCCACAAGCGACTGAAGTAAAAGGAATCTTCCAATCGAGAACAAATCGGGTTGTTCTCTTCAAATCTTCATCCGAAGCCTGCAAAAATTTCTCTTTGACCCATACGGTTTCTCCCGGTGCCAGAAGAACATCTTCCGAAACCCTGCTCTCTGTCACATGGATCGGAGACTGTTTCCCTGCAACCAACTCGATCGAACGACAATGGGTCAACCAGCTAGCCAAACCATAATAACAAAAAAGACTCCAGAGACCTGACCCAAAAAAGAAAAGAAAAAGAGCAGCTAAAAGAGGGATTTGAATCTTTTCCCAAGCCTTGTCTGCATACGAAATAAACGAAGGAGGCCCCTCTTCTAATTTCGCCAGATCCGCCTCTACTTCCGTTAGCCGAGCAAGGTTCAATTCCGTGCTCACACCAAGTTCATTCAAGCGTAATTCAAAGCCTTCAATAGTGGCCAACTGTTCTTCCCTCACTCCTTCGGCATACACTTTTCGCTCCTCTATTTTTTTCTCTTCTTCGGCATCCGAAAAAAGCCAATTCCAGAAAGATTGCACCTCTTCCAAACTCGCGATCAATCGGCGGGCCATCTCTGCTTTTTGCTGAGAAGCCTCCAGATTCTCACGAATCAGACGGACCTCCGCCTCCGCCGTTACCGCCAGCTCGACTAAAGAAACCTGCTCCTCTTTTAACGTTTCCAGCAACTCAACCCGCTCAATTTGTATCTGAAAATTTTCCTGCACATACAGATATAGCGCATAACACCCCAAACCCACCAATGCGATGAACAAGCCCAACAACAACTTCTTGGCTAGCCAGGTACCGAGTTGAAGAAGGAAAACTGTCATAGAAGGGAAAAAACTATTCCAAACCTATACATAAAAAGACCCCTCCAAAAAGCATTTTCGAAAGACGAACCAAGGACACTTTTCCGTCATCCGAGCCACTCAACCAGACCCTCGAACAGTGATGTGTTCAATGGAAACCTCTTCCATTTCCTTCTCCGTAAGCTGCCTGGCGTAATGGCTCTCCCTCTCAATCGCCGGTTTAATCGTCACCTCTCGATTTTCGATCCCCCGAATCGAGCGCAAAAGCCGCTCTCTCAGGCACACTCTCAATTCCTCATACGCTTCTTCTCCTACCAGATTTTCCAGCTCATAAGGGTCCGCTTTGAGATCGTAGAGAAACTCTTCCGTATACGTATCTGCCCCAGCTTCCGTCCTTCCATCAATCCCCTCTGCGACGACGCTGTATTTCCAACGGGAGGTCCGAATAGCTCGGCCAACCTGCTCTTCACTTATTTGGATAAAAACGCTATCCGGCCAATCGCTGGAATCTCCCTTCGTCAGCGGCATTACCGATTTCCCAACCATCTCAGATGGAATCTCCAATCCTGCCGCATCCAAAAGAGAGGGAGCAAAATCGACCAAACTAACCAATTCACGAATTTCACCGCCGCCATCAAAACCAGGCCCCCTAGCAGCGGCAGGTATATGAACCGAACTTTCATGACAAGATCGCTTGTATTCACTATTTCGAGTTTTGAAATGCGACCCATGATCAGAGGTAAAAAGAATAATCGTATCATCCAGCAGATCCAAACTGCGAAGAGCATCCAAGACCCGACCAAAAGCTTCATCCAGCCGCTTTATCATAGCACAGTATCCCGGCAGATGTTGATGAGCCGTCCCACCCAACGATGCTAGGTCCGGCGGCAGCCA
>JAESUN010000251.1 GCA_016763045.1 Opitutaceae bacterium
GCCCTTTATGCGTATCGTCTTCATGACAGCTCTGACAGTTAGATTCAACATCGCTATATTGAGTAGACAAATGGCAGTCTCCACATGCTAATGAGGCGTGTAAGCCAGACAGCGGGAAACGTGTAAGTTCATAATCAAATAATACTTTTTTTTGCCAACCAGACTCATTATGACAACGTTCGCACGACTCACCTTGTTGTCCATCATGCACATCATCTTGTTGATGGCAGGAAAAACAATCTGTCGTCAGGTTCTCTTTGTATACATCACCCTTATGACAATTCGTACAATTAACGTTGGCATGTAAGCCTGATAATTTAAAGTCAGTTTTATCGTGATCAAATGTTTGCTTACTCCAGACCTTAGTCGTATGGCAACTGTCACACTTCACACCATTACGGCCGGCATGTACGTCATCTTCAAGATGGCAAGCATTGCATGCTGTTTTAAGTTCTTGCTCAAAATTGCCATTGGTATGACAAGATTGACACGTCGCTCCAGTATGACTTCCGGTTAATGGATAGTCAGTATTTTTATCGTGATCGAATTCTACAGCAGACCATTTTTTTTTCATTATGACAATCGTTACACGCTTGGCCAAAGGCGCCAGCATGCACATCATTGATTTTATGGCAGGCATAACATTCCTTAACGGCCCCTTGAAAGCTCAACGATACATGACAGGCTAGGCAATCAACCTCTTGATGCTTTCCTTTCAGTGCGAAATCGGTTTCATCATGTTCAAATTTGGCATCTGCCCATAATTTTTCTGTATGGCAATCAGCACACTCTTCTCCCAGCTCACCGCCGTGAGCATCATCATCAGCATGGCAACTACCACAGGCCAATTCAGCCTTTCTATATTTTTCGTGTTGGACATGACAAGTACTACACTCTAGCCCTTGATGCTGCCCTTTTAATTTGAAGCGAGCCTTCGCATGGTCAAAGACGCTGAGGTCAAGTAACGTGATACTGGCCTTTCTGCCGATGTGATCTGCATGGCAACTTTTACAATCAGTTAAACGTTGTGACGAGTGCCCGTGCAAACCAGATGTTGCTTCAATATCTGCCCTAATATCATCGTGACAATCCATGCACAGTTTACGTTGAGGGGTACTTCCCAGAGGGTTATGACAATTAGAGCAATCATCTTCAAACTTTTTATGTCCTTCAATAAGGGGCCCAGGCATCAACAAAGATTCAAAAGAATTAGCCCAAGCAATTGTTGTTGAAGTCATCATAAGTATCGCAACACAAGCGCTAGTAAACGTGAACCGCATACACATGTACAAATCCCGTTAAAATCATCATGATAAAGAGTGGAATGTGCAGTACATGCCATATAGAAAACAATCGCTCATACACATGAAAGCCATTTACCTTCCGATAGGTTCGGTAATAATTAAGTAGTAGGTTTTTGGTTTGTACGAAATATTGTTGCTTTTTCTTTTTACTCCACCCCTCCTTATTTGAAACAATGATTATTGCTCTATGTAACGCCTTACTTCCTTGGTAATAAGCTATTCTCGTTGTAAAGCTATTTTTCATCAGTAAAAAAATACTTGTCAACAAAGGGGGTTGATCCATAAGGTCATCCATTCTAAAAACAAAACGTTTCAATATTGAAAAACGTTCGAAAAGCGCATCAAGCTCTGAACTCGAACTCATAATTTTATCTTTAAGTCCCTTCAGGCTTTCTTTTTCACCATATAAACCTTTATGAATCTGGCGATAAATGTATCGTCCAACTAGGCCACTGCCCGCTACTAATAACATTGAATATAAGGCTATATTGCTGTTCATTGAACCCAGAGAAAACGCACAGTGATATAAAATACAAATAGGACCTAATACGCCCAACATCATATGCATCTGAAACCAGTACTTTATATTTCCCCAACGACGCATAACAGGAATGCGTTTGCGCAAGCTATACATCAACATAATCAACATCATGCAACCACCTGTCAGGCCCAGTGCATACCCTATGCCAAATTCCGGTGAAATATAATTTTCTAACCCTATGCCCCAACCCCATACAACAAGCGCAATGGATAAAAATGCAAACCCTAAAGATGCAAAACTCCCAATTGAAAACCTACTAGAACCATTGTTTGTCATTACTGACGCCATATAACCCTTAATATTTATTTAACTATTCCAGAAAACAGCATTGTTTTCTATATAATAGGTGTGATAATTTCACACGTCAATAATATATTGAATAAAATAAAATTAATGGGCAGAAAATCAGCGCTGAATCACAATTTGTACACAATACAAAATAATAAAACTAAAATGGACTATCATATCTAATTGATTTACATGAATAATATAAATACATTATAGAATATGCATCAAGCTACAATTATCTATTTAATTCCACTAATTATCATATTAGTTGTTTACTTTGTACGGAAGAACAATAAACACAGTTCAAGCAATACGGTTAAAAAAGACGCTATAAAGGCCGGTTTAATTGAACCATCTTCTCTTCACCCAGTTATTGACCCTGTAAAATGTCTTGGTTGTGCGACGTGCGTGTCAGCTTGCCCAGAGGCCAAAAATAAAGTCTTAGGTGTGATAAAAGGCAAAGCAGAACTTATAAACCCAACAAACTGTATAGGTCATGGCGCATGCAAAACGGCCTGTCCATTCGATGCAATCTCACTTGTATTTGGTACAGAACGGCGCGGCATGGATATACCCAACGTATCACCAACCTTTGAAACAAATATGAATGGCATCTACATAGCTGGGGAATTAGGTGGAATGGGTTTAATAAGAAATGCCGTTGAACAAGGCAAACAAGCGATGGAACATCTTTGTGGCACCATTAAGAATAATAGCGAGAATGAATTTGATGTCTTAATTGTTGGGTCAGGCCCTGCCGGTATATCAGCATCGTTAAAAGCAAAGGAAAAAGGTGCCAAATACATCACCATTGAGCAAGACTCTCTGGGCGGGACTGTCGCGCATTTCCCTAGGGGGAAATTAGTGATGACTACCCCTGTTGACTTACCTCTATACGGCAAAGTAAATTTTACAGAAACAACCAAAGAAGCACTATTATCACTTTGGCGAAAAATCGTACAAGAGCAGAAGTTGAACATCCATTATGAAGAAAGAATTGATGCCATAAAACCCACGAAAGCCGGCTACAAAGTCACAACAAATAAAAATGAATACCTGACGAATAAGGTTTTATTGTCCATTGGCCGTAGAGGCACGCCACGAAAGCTAAACGTTCCAGGAGAAGAACAAAGCAAAGTTGTTTATCGGCTAATTGACCCAGAGCAATATAAAGAGATGCACGTGTTAGTGGTAGGTGGAGGGGATAGTGCGCTGGAAGCAGCCACCAGCATAGCAGAGCAAGAAGGCAGTGTTGTTAGCATCTCATATAGAAGTGCAAGCTTTTCACGTGCAAAAGAAAAAAACCGTAAGAAAGTGGGTGAACAATCAAATGATGGTCGATTGAATATTTACCTTCAATCAACCGTTAATACAATTAATGAACATGACGTTGTATTAAATGTTATCGACGGTGAAAAAAATATCAAAAATGATATCGTTATCGTTTGCGCAGGTGGAATTCTTCCAACACCCTTCCTGGAAGAAACAGGCATTACTGTCGAGAAAAAATTTGGTACTGCTTAATGCATAACCCAGTAAATATTTTACTGCTATTCCTGTGTATCACTGTCAGCTCAACATCCATTGCAAACGATGCTGACTTTGTCCTGATTAAACAGGCCATTCGTCAACATGAGTATAAAAAGGCTCACACCCTGCTTTTACCATTAGCTCAATCCAATAACTCAGACGCTCAGCTTATGCTGGGGAATTTCTACATGAATGGGCTCATCGCAAATAAGAACCATCAACAAGCCTTCGAATGGTTTGCTAAAGCGGCCAAGCTCAATAATTCAAAAGCTCAATATCACCTTGGCACAATGTACGATCGTGGCTGGGGCGTTACAAAAGATACGCAAAAAGCCAAAAACTGGTTTATAAAATCAGCAGCTAATGGCTACCGTATGGCAAAGAAGAAGTTATCAAAGCTAGCTAAAGAAGCCTCTGGAGCACACATCAAGACATCAGACCCAGGGCAGTTATGTGATATTTTCAGGGAGGCTGTTACTAAAAACAATCTCAAAACCATCCAATTAGCCATTAACAAAAAAGTCAACATTAACTGCCTTGATCAACATCAACGAACTGCATTAATGGATGCCATTGATTTGGAGAAGCTTCCAGCCATCGAGTTCCTAATCAAAAACAAGGCCAGCATACATGTTAAAGATTCCTTTGGTGACACTCCCCTTCACCAAGCTATTAATAGAAAAAATGCAACCATCGTTAACGCCCTTTTAAAACGTGGGGCCGACACCAAGACAACGGACAAAAATGGCAACTCGGCGTTACACAAGGCTATATTAGTGAATCAACAACCCGTCGTTAGCCTTCTTATTAAATATCATGCTGATGTTAATGCAACGAACAAGAAAGGTGAAACAGCATTGGACATTGCCATTTCTCATCGACTCAATCACCTATCAAAACTGTTAAAATCAAAAGGTGGCGTACAAAAATCCACACTTAAGAAAAAGAACAGCGTTTCTTTAGCCACCTTAATCAAACCAGCTGACAAAACCAACCCTGTCTATAATGATTGGACACCGTTAATGGTCACAATTTGGAGAAATCAAACATCAGCAACACAGAAAATTTTAGATTCCAAAACCCCGCAAATTAATTATTCTTCAAAAGACGGTAACACCGCCCTATTACTTGCTATAAAAAAGGAACAAGAAGATTTAGCCATTCAACTTGTCAGTAAAGGTAGCAAATTAACGCCTAACAAACAGAATGAATCACCCCTTTTACTCGCTGCAACATTTGGATTCAGCAAATTTATACAGCATATATCATGGAAAAAACAAGACCTTAACCTACGAAATAACTCAGGTGATACACCACTAATACTGGCTGTGAAAAATAAAAAATCATCTGCCATAAAGGCTTTATTAGCAATAGGTGTGGATCCAACATTAACAAATAAGTTTGGAGAAAATGCCTTACATATTGCTAGCAAGTTTAAACAAGTTAATACATTAAAAACGCTTCTTAAGACAAACATCAACATCAACACACAAACCAATAATAAACGAACCGCTCTATGGTACGCCATCTCTAATCAATGGAAAGGTGGCTTTGAGCTGTTATTAAAAAACAAGCCCAACACGCAACTAAAAGACAGTTTAGGTCTATCTTCACTGGCTTTGGCA
>JAESUN010000252.1 GCA_016763045.1 Opitutaceae bacterium
GTAACTGGAATTTTCCTCTTGTTCGCCAATTCGAGAACAATCTCAATATCACGCTCCGAACTAGGTCGAATAACCGCCGATGGAAGGAACGACAATTTGCTCCCATCAAACGATGCAGAAAAACGAATCTTTTCTCCGAGGAAGATTTTTTTTCCCAATTTCCGAGTCAATAATGCAATCGCCCGTCCCTCTTCAGAAGGGCTGTCCATTTGAGTTTGCTTCTTCATTTTAATTTTTCAGCTGCTATTTTAAATCGTGTAACGAGCAATCCACTCAGAATCAATTGCAGTGGATGATAAAACATAAGAGGTAGCAGAATCAGCGCAAGATCACTTCGTCCAAGAAAGATCAATTTCGCCATCGGAACGCCTGTTGCCAATGTCTTATGCGACGTCAAAAAACACATGGCAGAACTTTCCTCGGGCCTTAAGCGCATCAAACGAAAACCCACGATGATAATCAAAAGAACACCCAAAGAGAAAAGAACGACTCCACCCAAAACACCGACTGTCAAAAAGAGACTCTGGCTACTCCAGACACCATTGATAAATGAATCTGCAAAGGTATTGAAAACAATAAAAAGAACAACTACCTGACTCACCCAACCCATCAGACTTTTCGCAAAAACCATCTTTTTTTTAACAAAAAAGAATCTAAAAAACTGTCCCGTGACAAAAGGGAACACGATCAACAGAGCTATATTTTGGATCAATCCTCCCAAGGATTCCAATCCCCCACTAGAAACTCTAGCTCCCATATACAAATTGATCAAGAGAGGCGTCAAAACAACGCCTAACAGATTGGAAACAATCGTATTAAACACTGCCACCACTACATTTCCACCGGCCAAGGATGTAAAAACAACCGCTGACGAAACAGTCGTTGGTAAAACCGCCAAATAAACAAACCCAATTTGGATTGATTCAGGAATCCACGAACCCACTAAAACGACAAAGAAAAACCCACAAAAGGAACGAGCAAAAAAATGTATCCTTGTATGATGAGATGTAATTTCCACTCCAGGATCCCCTTTTTCAAATTTTCCGAAGCAAGCGAGATCCCCTGAAAAAAGAAAATTAGCACCACTCCAATCTTCGAAACCAGCTTCCCATATAAAAATCCTTCATCAGAACCATATTCAGGAAAAAAAGCCGCCGCCAAGATAGCCAAACCCAATCCTAAGAAAAACCCATAACGCAAGAGAAAGACTTTCATAGTAACTTTACCCAAAACCTCTACTCTACTTATTTTTTTCCTTTAAATCGCGATCGAAAAAATCGACGCATTGTCTCCAATGCCACATCTCTACCCTCAATTTTCAAGCCCCAAAGAACTGCGACGTAAATCAAAAGGCCCAAAGGAATCAAACATCCAACAGATACCCAGGAAGAGATCAGACCACTCCAATCCTGAGATAAAACAAATTCACGTCCTGACCAAATAAACAATGACATAACAAGGGTCGCAACAGCGATCCGAACAACTTGTCCCCATAAAGAAACTACTTCCAAGTTAGGTTCTCTTCGACTCAACAAAGATTGTAGAAGAACTAGCTGGAAGACGATTGATAAATTGCTGGCAGCAGCCAACCCAACGGTTCCGTAAAGGCTCATCAGGATCAAACTCAAGGTCAGATTGAGAATGAATCCTACTCCAGCAACTCGAGCTGGTGTCGCCGTATCCTTAAGCGAATAAAAACCCTTCGTCACTAAAACAGCAAAGGCGTAGAAAGGCATCCCTAAAGCAAAAATAGTTAAAACGGGGACTACTTGAGTTGTATTACCAGAGCTAAAAGCCCCCCGTTCAAAAAGTAATCGCACAATCGGCTCACCAAGGATGATCAACCCTAAAGCCGCTGGAATAGAAATAATCAGTATCAACGAAAGACCTTTGCGATATGAAACTCCCATTCCTTTAAAATCTTTCTTTCCCGCCTGCTTCGTAAGAAGCGGAAAAACCACTGTGGAAATAGCAATCGCAAAAATACCCAAAGGCATTTCTATCAATCGATTTGCCAAATAAAGAAGCGTTGCAGAAGCTTCGTCCAAGGCAAAAGCAAGAGCCCGCGATGTAAGGATATTAATCTGAAAAATAGCAGCTCCAAAGAGCCCAGGAAGCATCAACCGACCTATTTCTTTCAATCGATCGGAAGGCTTAAGATCAAAACGTACGCGCCAGCCTCTTTTATACAATGCCAATGCTGGGACCATACACTGAAAGAAACCACCCACCAAAACCCCGGCACATAACCAGTACATTTTTTCATGGGCTGATTCGCCCAACCACAATCCAAATCCCCCCAGAAAAAGAATGATCGAGGAATTCAACCAAACAGCGGATAGAGCTGGTATCACAAAACAACTCAAAACATTGAGAACAGCTGCAAATGCAGCCGCCAAACAGATAAAAACCACGTATGGAAATAAAATCTGGGTTAATTCTGCACCCAAATACCAACGGTGCTCCAATCCTGGGTATGCCTTGACTCCCCATATCGCAAGCATCGCCAAGAAAACTAAAACAACTGTCACCAACAACAACCAACTGAAAACTTTATTTAAGAGGGAGAATGCACCCTCTTTGCCAGAACTATCCAATTCATCCGAAACAGTTGGAATAACAGCTGCCGTAAGGGCCCCTTCTCCCAACAAACGTCTAAAAAGATTTGGAAATGTAAACGCTGTAACAAACGCAGAATTAAGGGCACTGACACCAAAAACAGCTGTCGTCAGTATATCCCTAATCAGCCCAAGGATCCGAGAAACGACCGTCGAGCCAGCAACCAATCCTATCCGTTCGAGATTCTTAGACATATTTCATCTTTTTAAAGTCTTCTAGAAACACACTAGACACAGGGGTAGACCTATAAGAATAACCTCTTATCTGAAGTTGCATAGTATTAGAAGCAAACATTGACCGACTAAACATCAAGATCCAATCTACACATAATGCCCCTCATATCCACATTGATAGGAAAACTCCAAAGACATCCGAAACGCTTCGTTTTCCCTGCGGGAAGTAATCCACGGGTGATTCAAGCAGCCCGCCAGATAGTCACCCGAAAGATGGGAGTCCCCATTCTGTTAGGCGATCGTACGGAAATTAAGAACATTGCCGCAAAGCACGAAATATCCCTAAAAGGGATGCGAATCATTACACCAGAGCGAAGCGACGAGTTCGATGGTTTTGTCGAAAAATTTAAGGAGATCCGAAAAACAAAAGAGATCACCCATGAAATTGCAGAGAAAACACTCCGCAATAAAAACTATTTTGCATCAATGATGCTCGCCTCCTCTCAAGTAGATGCTCTCATTTCTGGCACAACCGAAGCAGCCAGCGGACTGCGGGCACTCTTCCAGATAATTCCCAAGCAAAAGGATGTTCAAACGGCCTCTTCCCTACTCATCCTCGACTTTGAAGAACGCAAAGTAGGTGTAGATGGGAACCTCTTTCTCGCAGACTGCGGCGTTATTCCCAACCCAACAACAGAGCAATTAAGCGAAATAGCCATTACCACAGCCCGACTCGCTTACCATCTCACTAACGTAGCACCACGTATCGCAATGCTCAGCTATTCAACAAAAAGTGCAACAAAACGGCCTGATCTGGAAAAAATCAGA
>JAESUN010000253.1 GCA_016763045.1 Opitutaceae bacterium
GAGCCCCGTAGAAAAGAATTAAGCCCAGTGCGACAATACGCCGCCAGAGCGTAAAACGCCCACGTGTATCCGCCGGATGCATAATATAGCGCGAGCCATCATCCTGAACACTAGTCACGGAGTTCCGATTTGGAAGAGGTTTAACTGCCGCCATCTTCTTTCAAGATATCCTCATTAGGGCTCTATGAGCAACCTCGTTGTTCAAAAAAATATTGTTTAGACACACCCTAAGACTCCTCCGCAGGGATCTCATGGTGATTCAGAATGAAAGCCACCACTTCGGAAATCTTCTTATCTCCAAGAATTGTCCCCCAGGGCATCATCCCTTTTGCGGGAGAGCCATCCGTCACCATCTTTACGATATCCGTAGGATTTCCTCCGATAACCCAGGTATCATCAACCAGGCTCAACCCGATGCCACCCTCAAGGTTCGCGCCATGACACGAAACACAAAAAGCAATGTATGTTGCCTTACCATTAGAGACCACAGACTTATCCCAGCTCATCTCCCAAAGCTCCGTATCTCCCATCACATAAGAGGGACTCGCTCTTTTAACCGTTTCAATTCGGGCCAATTCGATTGCTAGGTTTTCTTCACTACTTTTCCCAATCCCTGACTGTTCATAGTAGATCCAGTAAACAAACGAAAAGACGATCGAGGCATAGAGCGTAAACAACCACCAATTCGGAAGCTTCTTATCATACTCTTCGATTCCATCAAAAGTATGCTCTCTGATCGGATCTTCTTTTACTTCATTCTGTTTATTATCGTTTGGCATGAAAAACTTCCTGTTTTCCCTCTTCTTCAAAAGGGAGGTTTTCTAGTTTTGTAACTGCGCTTTTTCTCTTAAAAAGGATCCGTAAGATACCTCCCACAAAGACCACGAAAAAAATCGTAAATCCGATGATCGGAAAGATTATCTGCCATCCTTCATATGCGACTCGTTGAAACATTCTTCCTTACTCCGATTGATTTTTCTCCTGCGATTCACTTCCCACCGTCTCTGACTGTCCCAGCTTTTGAAGATACGCTATCACCGCGACGATTTCTTTTTCGGGAGCAATCAAAACACCTTTCCTCAACAATCTTTCCACAATCTCTGCCGACTGTTTCGTCACACTGGCCTGTATTTCCTTTGGCGTAAGTTCTGGGTAAGGGACTCCTAATGTCCGTTGAACATCCAGCTTACGAGGCAACACCGCTACATCTATATCCTTCTCCAATAACCACGGATAATTAGGCATATTTGATCCCGTCGAAACAGAACGTGGATTTAACATATGATTAAAATGCCAGTCATCTGTGTATTTCCCCCCAACACGCGCCAAATCAGGACCAATCCGACGGGATCCCCATTGGAATGGATAGTCGTAAATAGATTCCCCTAACCGGGAATAATCTCCATAGCGCAATATCTCTCCTACAAACGGGCGAATCATCTGCGAATGGCAGGTATAACAACCTTCACTCACGTAAATATCCCGACCAGCCAGCTCCAGAGGAGTATAAGGAACCTGCATACGATCATCCACAATACCTTTTTCGGTTACCGTAACCAAGGGGACAATCTGCACAATACCACCAATCAAAACCGAGAAAATGACCAAAATAGTGAACGGAAATGAATTCGCCAAAAGCTTCTCATACCATTGTCCCCAAGTGGCCTCTCCTCGTTCCAAATGAACCGCCGAAATCAACACCACCGCAAAGAGTGCAACCATCGACACAATCGCACCGATTCCGTCGCTGAAGCCCCAAGAACAAGCTAAAACAACAATCAGAGTAGAGTAGATAACCGGAGGGTTCACGAATGCCTCAAATAATCCCATCTTAGAAGCTGGATCAGGCTTTTCTTCCAGAACTTCCATTGTTCCATTAACTGGCGATCCACTACGGATCGTCATCCATACATTCCAGCTCAACATAAGCCAACCAATCAAATACAACCCTCCCCCTACAACACGAGTGCCCATCAATGGACGAATAGAAGTGAGTGTATCAATAAAATTGGGATTCGCCAGAAGTTGCCCTCCCTCAGTTGTTCCATTCAACATCAGTCCCTGAGTGATTCCAGAGATCCACATCGACGCCACGTAGAGAAGGATACCAACCAACCCCAACCAAAAATGCATATTGGCCAATGAAACAGAATAGAGCTTTGTATTCCACAACCGCGGAACCATCCAGTAGATCATCCCAGCAGCCGTGAACCCATTCCAGCCAAGAGTTCCGGCATGGACATGCCCGATGATCCAGTCCGTATAATGCCCGACCGCATTGACCGATTTGATCGAAAGCAAAGGCCCTCCAAACGTCACCATCCCATAGAACGTGATAGCCGCTGCAAAAAACTTCAGCACTGGATCAGTCCGGAGCTTGTCCCAGGCGCCTCTAAGCGTCAGTAGACCATTAAGCATTCCACCCCATGACGGAGCCCACAGCATCAGACTGAAAACCATTGCCAACGACTGCAACCACTGTGGCAATGCCGAATGCAACAAGTGATGTGGCCCTGCCCAGATATAAAGAAAGACCAAAGACCAGAAATGCACCACCGACAAACGGTAAGAATACACCGGTCGCTCTGCCGCCTTGGGCAGGTAATAATACATGATACCGAGAATCGGAGTCGTCAGAAAGAACGCGACGGCATTATGCCCATACCACCACTGCACCAATGCATCCTGAACACCTCCAAAAATCGGATAGCTATGTAAAATACTCGTCGGGATCGAGAGGTGATTAACAATATAAAGCACAGCCACCGTAACGATGGTCGCGATATAAAACCAAATCGCGACATAGAGAGACTTTTCATTCCGTCGAGCCAGTGTCCAAAAAAAGTTAATCCCAAAGACCACCCAAATAAACACGACTACGATATTGATGGGCCAAATCAACTCTGCGTATTCCTTACCCCGACTAAACCCGAGAGGGAGAGAAATCGCCGCTGAGACAATGATCAACTGCCATCCCCAAAAATGCAAATTGGACAAAAAGCTGGAGGCCAACCTCACCTTACAAAGCCGCTGCGTCGAATGGTAGATCCCCGCAAACATCGTATTACCCACAAAGGCAAAGATGACAGCATTTGTATGCAACGGTCGTAGACGACCAAAGGTCAGCCAGGACATATCAAAATTAGCCTGCCAGTAATTCAATTGAGTCGCGATAAGGACTCCGACCAACATTCCAACAGCACCCCAAACAATGGATGCCAACAAGAACATTCGGACAATACGATCATCGAATTCGATAGTGGTTTTCTCTCCGTTCATATATACAGATTCCGTTGGATTAGGTCTTAAAATTCGTATTCAGGAGCAGCAAATAGCATTCGCGTATTTGGCAGTTCATTTCCCGGATTTCCCTCTGTTATGAGCAGGTCTCATCCCCTCTTCCTCAAGAGGCATGAGAGAATCCCTAGAAGAGCCACTTTCAAGAGAGTCCTTCCGCAGATGAAGGAAGAAAGCGACAAAGAAAGTAACTAGAATCAGGCCAATAAAGACCGTTAAAAGGATGACATTCATGAAAAGAAGGAAGAGGATTCAGTATC
>JAESUN010000254.1 GCA_016763045.1 Opitutaceae bacterium
ATCGTGGCGCTTTTCCGTAAGCGCCAGACGGTGCAGTTGGATGAATTAAATGCACTTCGAAACTGATAGGGTATGATGTATTTGACACAAAATTTTCAGAGAGATTTTTCGTATGCAACCTGAAGTCATCGCTTTTTCCTTATTGCTCACGCCGTTAACCGCGGCGGTTTTAATTGCCTTCTTTTTCCGTCGTTCGGGAAAAGTCGCTACAGTTTTGTCTGTGGGTGCTGCCGCTTTGATCGGGATCCTTTCCTACATACTCGTTTCTCAGTCAGGGCCTGTTCAGAAGACTTATGAGTGGCTGACTCTGGGGAGTTTTTCTGTTAGTATAGGCTTTTTGATCACACCTACTGCGGGAGTGATGCTACTGGTGGTGGCCTTTGTCGGATTCTTTATCCACGTATTCAGTATTGGTTATATGAAGGGGGATCCCCATGTCGCTCGTTTCTTTGGAGCGATGTCCCTGTTTATGTTTTCCATGATAGGGCTGACAATGGCGGATGATCTGATCACGCTTTTCATCTTCTGGGAAATGGTTGGTTTATGTTCCTACCTGCTGATCAGTTTCTACCATAATCGTCCTTCGGCCATCGCTGCGGGAAATAAGGCGTTTATTGTTAACCGGATCGGGGACTTTGGTTTTATTATTGGTATCGTCTGGGCCTACTGGACCTTTGGTACCACTAATTTATCTGAGATGCAGGCAGTGATTGCGGCAGAGCCTTCGTTGGCTATTACGCCAATTGCGCTGCTTCTTTTCTGTGGAACAGTGGGTAAGTCTGGTCAAGTGCCACTGCATGTGTGGCTGCCGGATGCGATGGAGGGGCCAACTCCTGTTTCCGCTCTTATCCATGCTGCGACGATGGTTGCAGCAGGTATTTATCTTCTTTGCCGTATCAGTGCGGTGATGACTTTTGATGCACTGACAGTAATCATGTGGGTCGGCACTATAACGGCACTTTATGCTGGTTTCTGTGCGATAACACAAAGGGACATCAAGAAAATACTGGCGTATTCTACGGTGTCACAGCTGGGCTATATGGTGGCTGCCTATGGGCTCGGTTCACTCATCGCGATTGAAAATGGTTCTGGCCCGTTGGTCGGTGCGATGACGGGTGGAGTGGCAGCTGCGATGTTTCACCTGACAACACATGCGTTTTTCAAAGCTCTGTTGTTCCTGGGTTCTGGATCAATCATCCACGCCTGTCATCACGAACAGAACATCTTCAATATGGGCGGACTGGCAGGGAAGATGCCGCTAACGTTTCTCACTTTTACGATCGGTTGCTTGGCGTTGATCGGATTTCCTTTTCTGGCAGGGTTCTTCAGTAAGGACGCTATTTTGTATTTGGCCCTTGAGCACAACAAAATCGTTTTTGGACTGCTTGTGTTTGGGGCGTTATTAACAGCCCTTTATATGACCCGCCTCTGGTGCGTTGTTTTCTGGGGTAAGCCGAAAACAGGCAAAGCGGAAGGAGCTGATGAGAGTGGACCTGTCATGGTTGTGCCTCTGATTGTGCTGTCGGTTTTTTCTATCATAGCAGGGTATACGAGTCTTTATCCCGCTGTTTTTTATGATTTGGTTCATGCCATTCCTCACCCGGAAAGGGCTGATCATTGGTTGATCGTTATTCTGAGCGTATTGGCTGTGATTGTCGGATTTAGCTTCTCTCTTGCTTTCTATAAACCAGGTGCGCATCAGGATAACCTGCAACGAAAGCTTCCAGCTGTTTATGGCTTCTTGGCCAAGAAATTGTGGTTTGATGAGTTCTACAATTGGTATGTGGCGAAAGTGCAACAGCGTCTGGCTCAACTCCTTTCTTTCTTTGAACAATTGATTATCTCGGGCTTCATGGTCCGGGGAGTCGCAGGGTTGGCTTCGCTACTTGGGTGGAGTGGCCGTTCGCTGCATATAGGAAGTATTCATGGATATGTTTACTGGTTTTTTGCGGGGATACTCGCTCTCTGGTTAATCACGTTTGGATTCTGATATTTTCGATGCCCATTCTTCTCAAATTTTCTGCTACGCTTAGTGTTTTCTCATCATGAATGATATCAATGCTATCCTTCTGTTTGCGGCCATTAGTTGTCCTCTGTTCTGTGCGGCGCTCTTGTTTGCCGGTAAATCTTTAGGAGGTAATCTGGTTAAGTGGATTGCCTTTATCGGGTTTCTCGCTCCGGCAGCGATTGGCTTCTGGTTGTGGAGTCAATATTCTCCCGAAATCCCGGGAGGTTATGACTTTGTCTCAAAGACTTCTACTGGCTTGGAGTCTTTTGGAATTGTCCTGCACCTTGGGTTGAATGGAGTTTCTCTGCCTCTCTTTATTTTGGCGGGAGTCGTGGGCTTGGCTGCTGGGATCTATGCGTTGAATTCAAAGGCGGATCGTCTTTCGCAATATCTTCTTCTGTTGCTGGTCATGCAATCGGGATTGATGGGAGTTTTTGCCTCGGTCGATATCTTTTTCTTCTACTTTTTCCATGAATTGGCCTTGATCCCTACCTTTATTATGATTGGGGTGTGGGGCGGAAAGGATCGGCACTATGCGGCGATGAAGGTGACGATTTATCTTACCGTGGGGGCGATGCTTTCGCTGGCAGGATTGATTACGCTTTATGTGCAGAGTGGAGCGACTTCTTTTGATCTCATTACCATAAGAGAGGTTTTGGCCATTCAGCCGTTGTCGGAAACGGTGGAGATGTATGTCTATGGGCTGTTGCTTTTTGGATTTGGTATTCTCGTCTCCCTCTGGCCCTTTCATACGTGGGCTCCACTGGGTTATGGTGCGGCGCCCTCATCTGCTGCTATGTTGCATGCAGGTGTTCTCAAAAAGTTTGGCTTGTATGGATTGGTCCAAATTGGATTGCCACTTCTTCCATCTGGCGGAAAAGAATTGGCTCCGTTACTCGCTTGGCTGGCGTTGGGGAATGTCGTGATCATTGGATTGGTCACATTGGTTCAGCGTGATCTGAAACAGATGATCGGTTATAGTTCTGTCATGCACATGGGCTATTGTTTTCTTGGAATTGCCTGCGTTTCTTTAATTGGTTCTTCTGGAGTGATTTTTCTCATGGTGGCACATGGATTAACGGTGGCG
>JAESUN010000255.1 GCA_016763045.1 Opitutaceae bacterium
GATAGGGCTTCTTTGACTTCCTCCAACTTGAAGGGTTTTATGATGGCAATAATGAGTTTCATTGAATGGTCTTTCTTTTTTCTTTTATAATGAGATGTAGGGGGTTTATGCCAAAGGCAGAATACTCCTCCTGCCGATGACAGTTAAAGCATAAACTGATGGGAAATGTCACACCGCGCATAAAAAAACTAATCACGCAATGCGACATTGAATAAGCATCTGCCATGCCAATTGAAAATGATTTCGAAATCCCTTTACCATTATCTCGAATAAAGGGCTGTTTCCTGCCATCGAAAGAACAAACCAGGCCGGCCAATCTTAGGTTTTCTCAATCAACGAATCCCCTGTCATTTCTTCAGGCTTGGGGAGTCCCATCAAATCGAGAAGAGTAGGCGCGATGTCAGCTAATCGACCCGATTGCCTCAACGTCAGGTTTTCACAGTCTTTGCCAACGACAAAGAGCTCCACCAGATTCAAGGTATGGGAAGTATGAGGCCCATCCGTCGAAACATCCCACAGCTGTTCAGCATTTCCATGGTCCGCTGTCACAACAGCCTTCCCTCCGACCTGCTCCAACGCAGCCAGTAAAACCCCAACACATTCGTCCACGACCTCAACTGCCTTCGTGGTGGCCTCCAGATTCCCCGTGTGGCCCACCATATCTGGATTGGCAAAATTCACGATCAAGAGACCGTATTTACCCGAAAGGATGGCTTCTTTGGAAACCTCAGTCACTCCATAAGCAGACATTTCCGGCTGCTGATCATAGGTTGGGACTTTGGGACTCGGGACAAGACCGCGATCTTCTTTGGGAAAAGGTTCTTCTCTGTAATCGTTAAAGAAAAAGGTGACATGCGGATATTTCTCCGTCTCAGCACTTCTGAACTGAGCAATCCCTCTTTCACTCACATAACTCGCGAGAATATTCTTCATTTTCTTCGGTTTACGCAAAATAACCTCTACGGGCAGACCCGCTTGGTATTCAGCCATGGTCGCAAAAAACAAATCGAGTTTCGGCCCACGATCAAAGCCATCAAACTCATCCAAAACAAAAGCTTTGGTAATTTCTCGAGGTCGATCCCCCCGGTAATTATAAAAAACCACACTATCACCATCCTGAACCGTGGCTTTAGGATTGCCTTCCTCATCGAGAATCCAAGTCGGCAAAACAAACTCATCCCCCTTACGGCTTTCATCAATAGGATTGGCGTAATAGTTTTTGATCGCTTCAACCGCAGAGGAAGCCGTCGCACCCGCTTTCTTTCCCGTCAGACAATCATAGGCCTGCGAAACACGCTCCCATCGATTATCCCGGTCCATGCTCCAAAAACGCCCACAAACCGTCGCTATTTGCCCAATCCCGATCTCCTCACACTTCGCCTCTAGCGCCTGAATAAAGCCCAATCCACTCGCGGGACTGGTATCTCGGCCATCTGTAAACGCGTGAATAAAAACTTCATCGGTTAAGCCTTCTTCTTTGGCCATCCGCAAAAAGCCGTAGAGATGCTCAAGGAGACCGTGAACACCCGCATCTGAAACAATGCCAAAGAAATGCAGCTTACTCCCCTTCTTTTTACATTTTCAACCGCTTTCTTCCAAATAGGATTCTCCGTGAGAGACCCTTCCGAAAACGCCTTATTGATCCGCACAATTTCCTGATCCACAATGCGACCCGCACCGATATTATGGTGCCCTACCTCACTATTGCCCATCACTCCTGCCGGGACGCCCACATCGATGCCAGAAGCAACGATCTTGGTGGACGAATAACGCTCACGCATCCGGTCTTCGACAGGTTTGCGGGCGAGATGTACCGCATTGGTCGTATTTTGGCCAGAGTCAGGGTTAGACCCCCAACCATCGCGAATGAGAAGAAGAACAGGTGAGACAGAATCGTTCATAGTTACCTTCTATTCGGTAATCTCAGACCCGAATAATCAAGACCACAATTGCGACAAATTACGATTCCTCCACTTTTTCATTCGTTCCGGTTTCAAACCCCTCATAAACACAAGCTCAGAGAGACTATTCTCCTCTATAAAAAAGGGCTCCATCTACCCTTGACACACAGGGGGCAACCTTCAAGATGCCACACTTTTCATTTTTACCAGTATGGCAAAGGACTTTAAAGATACATTAAACCTGCCAAAAACAGATTTTCCAATGCGTGCAAACCTGGTTTCAAGAGAACCAGAAAGGATCGTACACTGGAGTAAGACAAACATCTACGAAAAAGTTCTGCAAAAGAACGCTGAAAAGCCTTCCTTTATCCTCCACGACGGGCCTCCTTTTACCAATGGAGATATCCACTTGGGGCATATCCTGAATAAGACTCTTAAAGATATCGTTTTACGGTATAAATCCGTCCGAGGATTCTACACACCTTACGTCCCTGGATGGGATAGCCATGGCCTGCCCATTGAACACGCTGTCTCCAAAGAACTGCGTAAAAAGAAGGTCGATCTCGATAACCTGGAAATAAGGAAAGAATGCCAGGCTTTTGCCGAAAAATACATCGATATCCAGAAGGAGCAGTTCAAACGACTTGCCATGCTGACAAACTGGGATCCGGAATACCGGACCATCAGCCCTTCTTACGAGGCAGATATCCTAAGAACTTTCGCCGCCTTTGTTGAACAAGGGATGGTTTATCGCAGTAAAAAACCCGTTTACTGGTCAATCCCCTGCAAAACAGCCCTCGCGGAAGCTGAGATCGAATATAAAGATCACGTCAGCCCGTCGATCTGGGTCAAATTTAAGATCCCAGAGAGTGCGAAGATTGGAGTTGAAGGGCCTCTCAGTGCCGTCATTTGGACAACCACTCCTTGGACAATTCCGTCCAATATGGCAATTGCCGTGCATCCTCGCCTCGAGTATTCCATCCTTCGAAGTGGCGAAGAATCTTACCTCGTCGCTTCTGCACTGGTCGAGCAATTCACTCAGGATGTCGAAATAGAGCAATACGAGACTGTCAAGACAGTCCTCGGTGCCGAACTTGAGAACATCGAAGCACGCCATCCGTTCATCGACCGTGCCAGCCCGATTGTACTAGCTGAGTATGTCACCACGGAATCAGGAACGGGCTGTGTCCATACCGCACCTGGCCATGGAATGGACGATTACCAAACCGGATTAAAATACGGCCTGGAAATCTATTCTCCATTGGACGACAACGGCTCCTACGTCGATGATGGGCAGATCCCAGCTGATCTCGTCGGCATCTCTGTCCTGGAGAAAAAAGGAATTTCACCTGCAAATAAGGTAGTCATCGAAAAACTCGAAGCTGGCGGATCCCTGCTCAGATTCAAAAAAATCTCCCATAGCTACCCTCATTGCTGGCGTTCGAAAACACCAGTTGTCTTTCGAGCAATGGATCAATTCTTCCTGGATCTCGATAAGAACGATTCCCGCAAGAAAGTCCTCGCGGAAATCGAAAAAGTTAACTGGATTCCGAGTTGGGGGAAAAACCGTATCCTCGGTGCTGTTAAAAATCGTCCGGACTGGTGTATCTCTCGACAACGGGTCTGGGGTGTGCCTCTGCCCGCCTTCTTCGACGAAGAGAAACAAGCTTATCTGGATACCGACGTTATCAAAGCTCTGGCAGACAAAATCGAAACCCAAGGTGGAACGAATATCTGGTTCGAGCAATCTGCCGAAGAACTTCTCGACGGAATTGATCTACCGGAAAGCTGGAAAGGCAAGCAACTCTCTGCCGGAACCGACACCCCGGATGTCTGGTTCGATTCTGGAAGTAGCCACCGTGCCGTTCTCCAGAAACAACCAAACCTTTCATGGCCAGCTGATCTTTATCTCGAAGGCAGCGACCAACATCGCGGCTGGTTTCAGTCCTCTCTCTGGACTGGTGTCATCGCAGATGGTGCGGCACCCTACAAGACAGTCCTTACACACGGTTTCGTAGTCGATAAGGACGGGAAAAAGCTCTCTAAGAGTGATGGCGCCAAAACCGCCACCGAATGGATCAACGCCTTCGGAGCAGACATTCTTAGACTCTTCATTGCCTCACAGGATTACAAAGGGGACCTCCCTATTTCGGAGAAGTCTATTAAGCATGTTGCGGATAGCTACCGCCTCTTCCGCAATACCTTTAGATTTCAGATCTCAAATCTCTATGATTTCGATTTGGAAAAAGACGGACTTCCTATCGATCAACTCGATCCTATCGATCTATGGGCTCTCGCCAAAACAAACGATCTGATCAAGCAAGTCGAAGCCGCTTACGATACCTACGAGTTTCACCGTGTCTACCAGCTCTGTAACCAATTTTGTTCTGTCACCCTTTCAGCGGTCTACCATGACATCTTAAAGGATCGACTCTATACACTAGCACCTGATTCACAGCTTCGACGATCCTCTCAGACCGCGATTCACTCCATCTTTAATTCGATGGTGCGCATGCTAGGGCCCATACTTGCCTTCACTTGTGACGAAGCGTGGGCTTATGCCTCTGAGAACAAAGATTTCGTCGACGACTGTCTCGTCCTCCAAGGATGGACAGACGGCGCAAAGATCCCTGCAGACTCCAAAGTCCCCCAGGAGATTGACGACCTGTTGAAATTCAGAAGCCTCGTCTATGAACAATTGGAAGTGGCTCGTAAAGCGGGTGAGATCGGGAAGTCCCTTGAAGCATCTGTCTGCTTGAGTGGTTCAGGAGAAAATCCGACCTACCAACTCCTTTCAAAAAATAATGATCTGTTGGCGGAACTCCTGATCGTTTCTCAGGTCCAGCTTGAGGCTGGCTCTTCCAGCGAAATTACTATTTCTGTTTCCCGAGCAAAGGGCGATAAATGTCCACGATGCTGGAGAAACTTAAATACCCTAACCGAAAGCGCCGACACTTCTGAGCTTTGCTCAAGATGTGAAGAAGCTATCGCCCATATCTAATTTTTATCCTGTAACTACATATTAAAATGCCGAAAAAAACGACGACCCCAAAAACAAAAAAGGCAACGACAGTAAAAAAAGCGACTCTTGCAAAGAAGTCAGTCGACAAGAAAACTGTGGCAAAAAAGGTGGAAGAGAAAAAAGCGAGTAAACCCGCCATCTCCAAAAAAGAAGCTCCAGCAAAAAAGGTGGAAGCAACGACTCCGGTAAAAAAAGCAAAATCCATTTCCACTCGAAAAACACCTGCCGCTTCGATCGGGTTTTCGCTCTCTGATGTTCGTAAGATAGCCAAAGACAACTCGACAAAAGCAAAACCTACTCAAGAGGAAGCTGCGGCAGCTGCTACTGAGCCAGCAGTCGTCAAAGACCCGATCAAGGAAATCCCTGTTATGGAGGCGCAATCCTATGGAGCCGCTTCACTGGCCGATATCCTCGGGTTTGATCCTAACGCCAACGAAAAGCCGGCTAATGAAGAAGAAAAAGTCAGTAAGCAGTTACTGCCCTACTACAAACTCTTGGTTGAGCTGCGCGAACACGTAAACGAAGGCTTAAACTTACACTCTGAAGAAACGCTCAAACGCTCAAGCAAGGATGAATCGGGCGATCTTTCATCCTACAGCCAACATATGGCAGACACTGGTACGGATACCTTTGACCGTGATTTTGCTCTCAGTCTGGTTTCCAACGAACAGGAAGCTCTTCACGAAATCGAAGAAGCCATCAAACGTATCTTGGACGGAACCTATGGGATCTGTGAACTGACAGGTAAAGCCATTCGCAAAGAACGCTTGCGCGCCGTCCCTTTTGCACGATACTCTGTAGAGAGTCAAAGTGAGATGGAAAAATCCATGCCCAAAACAGTCCAAACGGGAGGCGCCTTCGCAGATGCCACCGCTGAAGACGGAGCAAGGGTCGTAGCAAGTTCAGACGACGAATAATCAGAATGTCCGAAAAGCAAATATGTGGGAGCGAATAAAAGCGTACCGCTGTCTTTGGTTGCTTGCGATCGGCGTTGTTGCTGCCGATCAACTTTCGAAGGCATGGATCAATACGAATCTCCCCTTTAATGCTTACTTCCCTCCTCATAACATCCCTGTAATTCCGGGGTTTTTCAATATCGTTCACGTCGGTAATACAGGAGCGGCCTGGGGACTCTTTACAGATAAGAGTTATTTCTTGGCTATCCTAGCCGCGGTCACACTTCTAGCGATTTTCCTTTTCAGGAAACACCTGTTACTCAAAGAATCTCCGACCCAGATCTGCTTCGGGCTTCTTTGTGGAGGGATTGTAGGAAATCTAACAGACCGGCTTCTTTACGGGCATGTTATCGATTTTCTCGATTTTCATTTTGGAAGCTATGTCTTCCCATCCTTCAACCTCGCAGATAGCGCCATCTGCATCGGCGTTGGGTTTTATCTACTCTATTCCTTAAAAGAGTCGAAAAAAGAATCCAGCTGAGCGTAGTCATAGATTCATTACACTGGTAAACCTCAAA
>JAESUN010000256.1 GCA_016763045.1 Opitutaceae bacterium
GAGAAACTTGGCAAAAACAAACCTTTGGTGCAAGCATGGGAGAAGGCATGCCATATCCCATTGAAGACCCAGCTAATGTTGATAGCAGAAGGGTAGCATTAGGCTTGCTAGAGCCTGTTGAAATCTATGCCTACTATCATGGTATTAAATATCAAAGACCTAGTATTGAAGAAGCAAAAACTGAAATAAAGACCATTTATGATAGGGCACAAAAAAACTATGCAAAATTTGAATATTTTATCACTAAAAAAGAGGCAGACTCTGCAAATGCATATATCACTAAAGGAATAAAATCTCATGGAGATATTAGTAATAATCAGCTATATCAAGCAGCAATCAAATTAGCTCAAACCCATAATAAACGTTCACATCAAATTAGTTTAAAAATTCTAAAAGTTCTTATATGGCGAAAATGGGAGAAGCGATTTGATACCTTAAATCAAATTGGGTTTAATTCTTTACACGACAAACAAGAGTGGATAAAAATTAAAGAACTACTTGAAAGGAGTAAATAATAAAATTACGCACAACACCATGTATAATTGATTGTTTACGACTTACTGTCAAACTTAAGCGATTCACTTTTACAAAGTTTAATTCATAACCAAAATTCAATACACCACTAACCATACAGGCAACGTCACCATACCTTTGAAAATAGATTGTAACATTGAATAAAATTAAGAGTCTTTAAATAGTAAATGGAAAAATGAAAAAAACGACTCCACTATTTAAGATTTTTTTTATAAACTTAATGTTACTGTGTACATATCCGAATACAGTGTTTGCTCAGAAATCAATTATCTACCAACCTAAAGAAATGCAAGCGGACCTGATCAAGCTAAAAAATATTCTAATTAAAACTCACCCTGGATTATACACGCATCAAAGCCCAAAAGAATTTGAAAAATTAATGGACAATTTGGTGATTGAAGTTTCTATACCAATGGAAGCGTTGTCTTTTTATAAAATTGTTCTTAAGCTAGTTGCAAATATTCACGATGGTCATACAGATGCTATTGCATTTAATAAACTTGGAGAGATTATTTCTAATCAAAAACGGATTCCTTTTCAAGTTTATGTAAAGGATTTACGAATTTTTATTGTCAAGAATATGAGTTCTGCTAGTATTCCTGAAGGTTCGGAAATTCTTTCAATAGATAATTCCTCAAACAATGAAATAATACTTAAAATATTAGAACATTATTCCTCAGATGGTAAAAGTCTTGTAGGAATGGAACATTACTTAGGAGTCTCCTACAGGTCATTTAATAAAATATATCCTATCATCTATGGAGAAAAACCATCATACAATATTACGTATAGAGATTATATAACTAAACAAATAGTAACTACTAAAATAACTGCTATTTCTAAAGAACAATATAAAGCGAATGAGCTTAAAAAATATAAATATGAATCTAAAAAATTCACAAAAGAAGCTTTCTTTTTTGATATTAATAAAACTCAAGATTACGCTTATCTGAAAATTAGTAGATTTTTTAAAGATAGTTCTCAAGAACCCAAAAACACTTATCCAGATTATTATAAAAAGTGTTTTGAGAAAATATTTAATAATGATATTAAAAACTTAATTATCGATTTAAGAGATAATGATGGAGGTAAAGCAAGTAATGCAGCATATTTACTTCAATATCTCATTGAAAAGCCTCTAATTCCTGCAAAAGAAGTAATTACTTTGGGTAATAATGTATACTTTTTGAAGATAACAGGAGACACTCTTTACTTGGATCAAGATTTTGATTTAGTTCAGAAAAAGAATGGAAATTTTAAAGTAACAAAAACCGATATCCTTCGTGAATTAGAGGTTTTTAATCCAATTGAGAAACATCATTTTAAAGGAAAAATAATTGTTCTAATTGACGGCGGTGTTGTATCTGCAGGAGCTACAGCTGCTGGATTATTAAAAGAATATACCAACGCAACTTTTGTTGGAAGTGAAACTTTTGGATATGCTGGTATTAGCAACGGTGTAAATAAGATTTATGCTGTAGGTCGTGATACTCAAACAGCAATAGCAATACCTATTATGCATGCAGAATATAAAATTGATAAAAACTTACAGAAGCGAGGGGTTGTACCTGATTATCAAATATCCAGTACTATAGATGATATTATTAATAAAACAGATGTTGTTTTAGAATTTGTGTTCAAAAAAATATTGTATTCAAAAAACTAAAAAAATGTGTGTTAACAGCATGTCTTGTCAGTTGCTAAGTCTGACCCATCCTGAAATATATCTATACAAAACAACAAGTATATGTGTGTGATATGTAAGACGCTAAAGTGAAAGTTTTAAGCTCTTGGACTCAACGACTTAAAAAACACAAATCCAAAACCTAAAAACAGCATGAGGTGAAAAGGGAACAACCCAAAGTCACCACCTTGGTCACCAACGATAAAGGCGCTATACATGCCAAAGGCAAAATAGAGCATTAAGATGCCCTCAAAAATCACATTAATAGAAATGTTTTTCTTTAAGTATTTGTTGTTTTTCCAACTATCGCTCATTGAGTTGATATTGAATTTTGGTGTGCGTATAAAATCACTACGTTTTCCTAAATGGCCTTCAATAACAGCAATAGAGTTGTGCAGTGAAAAACCCATTGCAATTGTAAAAAAAGTTAAAAACATAACAATATATTGCACAAAGCTTTTAATGCTACTGCCATACATTTTTTTATACACAAACCAGTAGCATATAAAGAAAATGATTGAGCTTATCACAAAAAAGCTCATCACGTAAAAGTACATTTTAAGATGCGCATATTCGTTTTTAATATATAACATAGGGATACTTAAAACGGCAACGATAAGAATGCAAAAAAACATAGTACTGTTCAATAAATGTAGTAAACCATGTATCTTGGTTTTGGCGGAAATATTTTGATTTTTTAAAACTTTCCACATCATTTTTCTAAAGTTCTCTGCGCCACCTTTATTCCATCTAAATTGTTGTGTACGTGCAGCACTAATAACAACAGGAAGTTCAGCTGGAGTTTCAACATCTTCAAGATATTTGAATTTCCAATTTTTTAACTGTGCTCTGTAGCTTAAGTCCAAATCTTCAGTTAGAGTGCCCCCATCCCAGTTGCCAGCATCTAGAATGCATGCTTTTCGCCAAACACCAGCTGTACCATTAAAATTGATAAAATGTCCTTTGCTATTTCGTCCCACTTGCTCTAAAGTAAAATGAGCGTCGAGCGCAAACGCTTGAATTTTTGTTAAAATAGAATAGTTGCGATTAATATGTGCCCAACGTGTTTGTACAACACCAATTTTTTTATCTTTAAAATAAGGAATAGTAGATTTTAACCAATCTTTTTGAGGTAAAAAATCGGCATCAAAAATGACAATAAATTCGCCTTTAGCAATTTTTAAGCCTTCTTTTAAAGCGCCAGCTTTAAAATTTACTCGATTATCTCTTAATACATGCTGAATATCTAAACCTGTTTTTTGTAGTTGATTAATATGTTTTTTGGTAATCTCGAAAGATTCATCTGTTGAATCATCTAAAACCTGAATTTCTAACTTATCTTTTGGATACTCAATTTTTGCAATATTATTAAGCAGACGTTCCATAACGTATAACTCATTATAAACAGGAAGTTGAATGGTTACATAAGGAATTTCGTAAGGATTGTTTAAATCGAATTTAGGCGAATTATCCTCTTTTTTTTGAGCAGATAAATAATTAAATAACAAGTTTAATTGCGCTAAAGCATACAAGAAAATAAGTATGAGAGCAATTGAATAAACAACTATTATTGTAGTTTCTAAAATCATTATTTAAAACTGTATTTAAATATCCAACCTAAAATTTTAATGCCTGCCAATACTGAACCTTTTAGCGTGCCTGAAACCTTTGAGATACCTATTCTATTTCTATATTTTACAGGAATTTCAATATAGGTTAATTTTTGCTTTAATACTTTTAATTGCATTTCTACAGTCCAGCCATAGGTTTTATCTTCCATATGAAGAGCTAATAATTTATCATACTTTATAGCTCTAAAAGGTCCTAAATCGGTAAATTTTGCTCGAAACATAAATTTCATTAAAAAGGTTGCTAACCAATTTCCGAAAACTTGTTGCGGTGTCATAGAACCTTGTTCACGTAGTCGTTTTATTCTTGCTCCAATTACAAAATCGATATCATTATTTATAATTGGTTCTACAAGTTTTGTAAGTTCTTCAGGATAATCGCTATAGTCACCATCTAAAAACACTACAATATCTGGTTTTTTTTCTTGCTTAGAAATATATTTCATTCCTTTTAAGCAAGCATAACCATAACCTTTTCGGTTTTCAGTTAAAACAATTGCTCCTGCATTTTTTGCATTTATTTCAGTATTATCTGTAGAGTTATTGCTTATTACAGTAACCTCATTAACAATATCTGGAATATTATTAATTACGCTTGCGATAGCATCTTGCTCATTAAAAGCAGGAATGATGACTTTAATATTTATCATTAAAAACCAAATAAGTTATTGTCCTTTTTAAAGGATTTAACATTTGTCCATTCTCTAATTTTTTGGCCATCTTTATATTTTTCAGCTTTTATCAATTCTTTATTTTTATAGCACAAACAATATCCGTTTTTTAAATTATTTTTAAACTGGCTCTTATGCGTAATCTGCTCATTGCTATCATAAAAAATCCACCAATCATTTTTTTACCATTAATAAAATACCCTTGACTGTTTTTAACACCATTTTCATAGTAAAAATACCAGTATTTATCTAATTTGGAATTATTAAAATGTCCTTCTTTTTTTGTGTTTCCATTTTTATAGTAAAATTTCCAGTAATCTGTTTTTTGACTATCTTGTATCCAACCTTCAGATTGTAAATTTCCATTATCAAAATAGTTTTTTTGATATTTCTTTTGAGCATGCATGCTTAGTACAATAAAGAAAAAAATACCGAATATTGAATATTGAACAGTACTCACTATTTTTGATTTACCAATTTCATTAAATCTACATCATTGCCTAATAAAATTTCATTAGAGTTTATGCGACCTTCAATTGCATCGTTTTCCAATTTTAAAACTCCTCTTGGGCAAACAGCAGAACAAACACCACAACCAACACAACTGCTACGTACAATATTTTCTCCTTTTTGAGCATAAGCTCTTACATCAATTCCCATTTCACAATAGGTTGAACAATTTCCGCAAGAAATGCATTGTCCTCCATTAGTTGTAATTCTAAATTTCGAAAATATTCGCTGTTGAAATCCTAAAATGGCAGCCATCGGGCAACCAAATCGACACCAAACTCTGTTGCCAAGAATAGGATAAAACCCTGTTCCTACAACTCCAGAGAATATAGATCCAATCATAAACCCATAACTTGAACGTAAGGTTTCAGCTTCAAATAAGAATAAATTAGTTCCATTATTAAAATAATGCATTCCCAAAAGGACTATAATAATCACAAAGTAACCAATGGCACCATAACGAGCATCTTTACCAAATTCGTTGCGTTTAAAAATCATAACTATCGTAAATATCAATGTTAAAAGCGATCCAACTAAAGCTAAAAATACACCTTTAGTGAGCCAATATTTACTGGGGTCGTATCCTAAATACGTGTAAATAACTGCTGTTGTCATTAGTGTCACAAACACTAAAACCGTATGTATGAGCCAACGTTCCAATTTCCAAGCTGATAATTTTTTAGAAGATAAATGACGAAAAGAATCTCCAGCGGTTTCTGCTAACCCTCCACAACCACAAACCCACGAACAGTACCAACGTTTACCATATTTATAAGTTAGAAAAGGAGATATTACAAAGATTGAAACTACACCAAAAATTAATAATGCCAAACCA
>JAESUN010000257.1 GCA_016763045.1 Opitutaceae bacterium
GACCAAAACTCTCAGTAGAGAACTGGCGAAGCGTCAGATAACGGTTAACAGTATTGCTCCAGGAATGGTTTTAACTGAGATGGGCAAAACAGTTCCGGAAGAGGTGAGAGAAAATTGGCTGGAGGGAATTCCATTACAACGGTTCGGGGATCCAGAAGATATCACCAATGCGGTCGTTTTTCTCAGCAGTCCTTTGGCTAGTTATATAACAGGGCAGACGTTGCATGTGAATGGAGGTTCTTGGTTATGAAACTATCAGTTGAGGACAAGTATTGTTCTGCTGAGGAAGCGATTGCTCTAATCAAGGATGGAGAGACTGTTGCCAGCGGAGGTTTTATCGGATCGGCCCATCCAGAGGCCTTGACGGCGGCATTGGAAGAGCGCTTCTTGAAGACCAACACGCCCCAAAACCTTACCATTGTTTATGGTGCAGGGCAGGGAGATGGCCAAACGAAAGGAATCAACCATATGGCTTTCGAAGGACTGGTTAGACGCGTGATTGGTGGCCATTGGGGGTTGGCTCCTAGAATGGGAAAGCTTGCGATGGAGGGGAAAATAGAGGCTTACAACTTTCCGCAGGGTGTGATTTGCCAATTATTCAGGGATATAGCGGCAGGGCGTCCCGGATGCATTACCCATGTCGGATTGGATACCTTTATTGATCCCGTGAATGGAGGTGGAAAAATAAATGATCGAACTATCGAGGACTTGGTTGAGAGAGTAGAATTGGGGGGGGAGACGTATCTTTGGTACAAGTCTTTTCCCGTTCATATCGGATTGATTCGGGTAACAGCGGTGGATCCATCAGGGAATCTCATGATGGATGAGGAAGCCTTTAAGGGAGAGGTTTTGGCGATTGCGCAGGCCGTGCATAACAGTGGAGGTACTGTCATTGCTCAGGTAGGCGAGGTGCTTGAGCATCGGATCAATCCTCATCATGTGACGGTTCCAGCTATTCTAGTAGATCGTATCGTGGTTGCAGAGTCAGGTCATGAGCAAACGTTTGCAGAGGTTTTTAATCCGGCATATTGTCAGGCCGCGATCGATCGGAATATGGAAGAGACTCCGAGTGATCGGATGGCAATGAGTGAGAGACGGATCATTGCGGTGCGGGCTTGTTCGGAAATAGACGCAGGATCGATTGTTAATTTGGGAATTGGGATGCCTGAAGGGATTGCAAAGATAGCTGCGGAGACAGGTCGTTTGGATGACTTTACCATGACGGTTGAAAGTGGCCCGATTGGCGGGGTTCCTGCCAGTGGATTGTCTTTTGGTGCTTCCGCTTATCCGGATGCTATCATTGATCAACCTGCTCAGTTTGATTTTTATGATGGAGGAGGACTGGACTTTGCAGCTTTAGGAGCAGCTCAGATTGATCAATCAGGGAATGTTAATGTGTCTCGATTTGGTTCTAAGATGGCTGGAGTGGGCGGATTTGTGAATATAACACAGACTGCCAAGAAATTGGTCTTTTGTGGCACGTTCACAGCAGGAGGCTTGAGAGTGGAGGTTCGTGAAGGGAAACTCCATATCTTACAGGAAGGTAAGACCGAGAAATTCATCGATAAGGTCGAGCAAGTGAGCTTTTCGGCCCGCCGGAGTAGTTCTCTGAATCAAGAGGTTTTATACATAACAGAGCGCGCTGTTTTTGAATTGAGAGACGGCGGGTTGTTTTTGATCGAAATAGCACCTGGAATTGATCTGGAAAGGGATATCTTTGCACAGATGGCGTTTCGTCCCAAGGTTAGCGAATCTTTGAGTAAGATGTCATTGTCTCTCTTTGGGTAAAGAGAGTCATTTTCTCTCAATCGCTATAAGGCTAAATCGGTAGCTCGGAGAGCCGTATTACGGAAGTAACAGACTTTCGATTGAAAACCGTCACCGATATTATCGCTTCTTTAGGACTGGAAACCCCATGGGTATACATGGGGCTATTTCTTGTATCATCCTTACTCATGGTATGGCGATTGGAGTGTATGGGGAGAAGGGGGTTTGGCGGAACTGCCTTGGGAACTTTGGTGATGCCTTATTGTTCAGGACTGGGGAATTTGATCTTTGTTGTGGTGGTAGGTAAAGGCCATGGATCGGGTGCAGATGTTTTGGTGAATAGTCTGGTCAACAATGTGACAAATCTGACCCTTCTCTTGGGATTGCCTGCGGTTTTCTGGGGAATGACGGTTGTCGACCAAAAATGTCGCCGGAAAAAGGAAGTCGAGTTTCAGCAGATCAATCGCTTGTCGTTGATCCTGACGATTGCAGCGGTTCTTTTCTTCAGTGGTGCTGCTTGGGCTCTTGCGCAAGATGGAGTTCTCGATTTTGGAGACGGGCTCGTTCTCATTGGTCTTTTTGTTTTTTGGCAGGCGTTTCAGGTTTTTGATGTGCTCAAGACGAACTTAAGTAAGAAGCAGGCTCTTAGTCGGTGGTTGTTACTGGATATCGCTCTCTTGATGATGGGTGCCATAGGGCTCTATGTGAGTATTGAATGGTTGGTTGAGTGGCTTTCCGGGTTGAGGAGTGGCTTTATCAGTGCGGATCAGTTGGGTTGGTTGAGTGGTTGGCTCATGGTCTTGCCCAATGCGTTATTGGCTCTTTATTACGGATGGAAACGTCGGGCAGATGTGGTCTATAGCTCTCAAGTGGGAGATGGGCACATCTGCATCCCATTATGCATTGGGCTTTCCGCTCTTTATCACTCTATCAAAGTCCCGGAGTTTTTCTCTTTTGCTTTGATCTTGTTGTCAGTGGTTGCCGTTGTGCATGTTGTTCTTATCGGACTTTGGGGACGACTTCCTCGCTGGATGGGCGGTGTCCTTATCCTCGGGTATGGGGTCTTTATTTATAAAGGCTTGATTGCCTAGATAGAAAGATTCCTTTCCCTTCGAATGAGGAAGGGGAAAGGACATGGCTCAAAAACCACCCTAGCAAGCACGTGAGAGCGCTTTACAAATAAAAGTTTCTGGGCAGACCGATTTGGCTTTGTTCTCCCGGAACAAGAGCCCCTTAAAAAACTTACAAAGTGAGGTTTTTCTGAAGGATTAGCTGGCAAGTGCCATAGCTGAATCCTGGAAGTGCATGCAG
This sequence comes from Opitutaceae bacterium, assembly GCA_016763045.1. Taxonomy (GTDB): domain Bacteria; phylum Verrucomicrobiota; class Verrucomicrobiia; order Opitutales; family Opitutaceae; genus NORP342. The sequence goes on from JAESUN010000257.1 coordinate 3,079, forward strand.
AGATTGGCAAAAGGGACTTGAGCCTTTAGCCAGAGGGGATTGGCCCGTATTTCGGACATTGCAGCTTCGGTGTTGTTGAGAATGAGGTAGGTTTGAGGTGCGACGATGACAAAAACGTCGAATCGGGTTCCTTCTGCGTCGATAGCGAAAGCAAAATCTCCGGTATCATAAGGTCGCAGTTTGAGTTCTTCATTCAAAAGGACCATATCGAGAGGAAACCTGGTTTTAAAATCGGCTGCCCGAGGACCTTCGTAAGTAAGGACAGTTCCTCGATTGTTCTCAACTGAGACAATAGCCCATTCATTGAAAACGGGTGAGCCATAAAATTCTCTCATTCGCTCCAGGGTATGAACGATTTGGGTGTGGGTTTCCTCTAAATTCATCTCCTTCTCCATCGGTCAGCAGAGAATGAGATTCAGATTTTGTGCTGCTTTTTTGAGAGGAGCAGAGATCTTTTAACCTTTTTTAACAAGGAAAGGGACTTTTTTGAAGTTTGACCTGTTCTGGCTGCTGCGTATGCCTGATCGTCCTTTCAATGAACCGGGTCTATATAAAAACCTACGGGTGCCAGATGAACGAGCGTGATTCCGAAGCGGTCGCATCGATGTTGCGTGCCCGGGGCTATTCGATCGTTGATGCGGAGAAGGATGCAGATGTTGTTTTGCTCAATACCTGTAGTGTGAGAGATCAAGCCGAGCAAAAGGCGATCGGAAAGGCGGGCTTTTTAAAGCGGCGCAAACGAAAAGATTCCTCCTTCATCATTGGGATCATGGGTTGTATGGCCCAGAACAGAGGAGAGGAGCTCCTGGATCGATTACCAGATCTTGATTTGATAGTGGGGACGCAGAAATTTCACCAGGTGCCAGATCATTTGGATCATCTTATTGCCACTTATGAGGGGCAGGGACCGAATCCATCGACTGTAATCGATTTGGGTGAAGAAGAGGGTTCTCAGAATACGATCCGGGATCACAATCCAAAGGAGCGCCAGGTGACGGCTTTTGTGTCAATTATGCAGGGCTGTAATATGAATTGTGCCTTTTGCATTGTTCCGACAACACGGGGGAGTGAGCGGGCCCGTCCGCTGGAGCAGATTGTCGAGGAAATCGAGGAATTGGTAGAGAATGGGACAAAGGAAGTGACTTTGTTGGGGCAGATAGTGACGAGCTATGGGCGAAGAGAAATCCCATTTAAAAATGGGAAGAGTCCATTTGTCCAATTGGTTGAGCGGGTGAATGATATTAGAGGGATTGAACGTATTCGTTTCACTTCACCTCATCCAAGAGGCTTTAAACAGGATTTGGTAGAAGCTTTTCGGGATGTTCCTAAGCTTTGTGAATATGTACACCTTCCGATTCAATCGGGGTCGAATGCGATCCTGAAGGCAATGAATCGTCCCTATTCAAGGGAGCGTTATCTGGAAATAATAGACAGTCTTCGTAAGGTTGTTCCGGATATGTATTTCTCGACAGATGTGATCGTTGGTTTTCCTGGAGAGACGGAGGAGGACTTCGAGCAGACCCGAGAGCTTTTTGAGCACGTAGGCTATGATATGGCCTATATCTTTAAATACAGTATTCGTTCTGGAACTGTGGCTGCCGAAATGAAGGATCAACTTTCTACGGAAGATAAAGAGAGGCGTAACCAGGTGCTTTTGGATATTCTGCACAAAGATTCACTCGCCCGCAATGAGTCCTTGGTGGGCGGGGTCGAAGAAGTCTTGGTAGAAGGACCGAGTAAAAAGGGAGAACTTTTTGTTGGCCGGACGCGGGGTAACCGAGTGGTGCACTTTGCTGCGGATGAACGCTTGATAGGGGAGTTGGCTCAAGTAAAGGTTGAACGAGCTACTATAAGTGCGCTTTATGGTGATTTGGTGTTGGCGGGAGTGGAACCCTAAGAGAAATTTTAAGAATATGTCATTGTTTGTTGCTACATTAATTCCGGGGATCGTTCTTCTCCTTTTGGGTGGAATATTGCTTTGGAAGGGCAAGAGAGTTGGTGGAGCCTTCAAGTTGTTCCCTCGCTCACAAAGGGCTGCTTATGTGACCCTCGGATTGGCCGCGGTATGGACGTTGTCTCATATAACCCAATTAGGGGAAGCGGATATGGGGAATTATAAAACACCCCTTTTTATCGGATTTGCGGCAGTGGCAATTCTTTCGTTTAAGTATGTTCCGGATTTTCTTTCAGTAAGAGGGGCCTGTGCGTTGTTCCTCCTGAGTGCGGATGTTTTTCTATCCGCTGCGTACATGCATTATGAATTTCCGCAGAGGTTGTTTCTCGTTTATTTTGTTTATCTGGGAATTTTGATCTCTCTTTATTTGGCCTTTGCTCCGTTTCGGTTGAGAGATTTTATCGATTGGATTTGTAATCAGGAATCGCGTTCCAGATTTATGGGAGGGCTCTTGTTCACCTATGGGTTAATTCTTACGGTTGTCTCGTTCACTTATTAAAATTGCTTAGAATTTGCTCAATGAATTCTCCTGTTTCAGCTCCAGCTTTGCTCCTGGTTATTTCTGGGCCTGCAGGGTCAGGCAAGTCGACTCTTTGTGCTCGAATGGTAGCGGAATGTCCTCAGATGGAAAGGGTGGTTACCTCCACAACGCGTTCGCCGCGCGAGGGGGAAGTGGACAAAGAGGATTATTTTTTCTTTTCGAATGAGC
>JAESUN010000258.1 GCA_016763045.1 Opitutaceae bacterium
GAAATTGTTCAAATGTTTTCGCGGCCCTTAGACATGTGATAGTTTCTGGTCGAAAGCGGATCCTAAGCGAACCTCAGAAATTGTAAAAGCTAGGAGCGTCGTGAATGTAATTAAACTCATCGTAAGATCTAAACCTGTGTATTTGACGCATAATAGAGCCACAGAGATGACGCTTGTTATAAATGCTGGAGAAGAGATCCCTAGAATGACTTTTATTTTGGTTCGTGTTTTCATAATTGTTGTTCTTTGAAGCTGATAAAGGGTGGTTAGGTTTTGAAATAAAACGATCGTTCTGTAATATGTCAAGTATTTATGAACATTTGTTCAGAAATTATAAAAACCTCTCTTGCTAGGGTTTTACTCTTAATGGAGGAATTTTAAAATCAGACGTTATAACCCCATTAGAAATGGGTTCTTTGATCTGAATAGATCAAATGACCGCACCCTTAGGATACGACTTTTTGTTTCAACTCTTTGAGTTGACCACAGCCTGCGGCCACATCGATGCCACGTCTTTGGCGAATGGTGCAGGGGATTTGATACTTTGCGAGGACTGCTTGGAAAGCATGGGCTGCAGCATTGTTTCCAGGTTTTCCCTCATATCCTTGGGTTGGGTTGAGGGGGATGAGGTTTACGTGCGATGGTATTTTTTGTAGAAGCTTTCCGACGGCATGGGCTTGTTCTGGGCTATCGTTTTTTTTGTCAATGAGAGTCCATTCAAAAAAGATATGTCGATCGAGTGTTTCTGCGTATTGGCGACATGCATCCATCAGCTCGGCTAGAGGCCAACGTCGACCGAGAGGAACCAGTGCATTGCGGTCTTCATCTGTTGCGCCATGGAGGCTTACGGCTAGGCTTATGTTTCGTTTTTCTTTCGTTAGACGACGTATGCCGGGCACATGCCCGACGGTGCTCACGGAGATTCGTTTTCCTGCCAGGGAAAGGCCTTTCTGATCGCAGAGGATATCAATGGCTGTCATGACAGAGTCGTAATTGTGGAGGGGTTCTCCCATTCCCATGAAGACGATATTGCGTAGCTTTTCACCCTGATCTCGTAGTGCCCGATCAACATGAAGAACCTGAGTGACGATTTCTCCAGTGCTTAGGTGTCGAGTGAATCCCATTTGGCCTGTTGCGCAGAAGATACATCCCATTGCGCAGCCGACTTGACTGCTGACGCAGGCAGTCATGCGTCCGCTATATCTCATAAGAACGGTTTCGATTGTTTCACCGTCTTCAAGTCTCAGTAAGAATTTTCGGGTAAATCCGTCACAGCTTTTTGCATCTGCTTCAAGTAATGGTGAAAAGAGCGAGGCCTCACTTTGAAGCTTGGGCAGAAGATCTTTAGGCAGATGTTTGTCTGTGTAGTCGATGGAGGGCAGAAGTCTTGAATAGAGATGTTTCCAGATCCGATCTGCGTGGATAGGTCGGAAACCCCAACTTTCGACGAGTTGGGTGAGATGTTTTCTATTAAGATCGTACAGATTCACAGGTGATTGAGAGAGGTCTCAGCAAAACGATTGCTTCCCGCGCTAATGTCAACTTTTGCCGGTGGGACGATGAAAAGGGAATGAACGAGGAAGAGGTTTTTAAAAGAGAAGAAAGAAATCAAACCTTGCAAGTTGAGCAGCTCCGAATTTGGCGGAAGAAATCATTGCCTTTGTCATCGACCAGGATGAATGCGGGAAAATCGACGACCTCGATCTTCCAGATCGCTTCCATTCCAAGTTCAGGATATTCGAGCACTTCTACTTTTTTGATGTTTTCTTTTGCCAAAATAGCGGCTGGGCCACCAATGGATCCGAGATAGAATCCACCATGTTTTTGACAGGCATCGGTCACCTGTTGGCTACGGTTTCCTTTGGCTAGCATGATCATGGATCCTCCGTGTGATTGAAAGAGTTCGACGTAGGAATCCATGCGGCCAGCTGTGGTGGGTCCAAAAGAGCCCGAGGGGAGTCCCTTGGGTGTTTTAGCGGGACCTGCGTAGTAAATGGGGTGATTTTTGAGGTAATCTGGAAGGCCTTCTCCATTGTCGATCCGTTCCTTGAGTTTGGCATGTGCAATATCTCGACCAACAATGATCGTGCCAGAGAGAGCTAAACGTGTCTTGACGGGGTAGCTACTCAGTTCTTTCAAGATATCTACCATGGGTTGGTTTAGATCAATTTTTACGATCTGGTCAGTCGCTTTGTTCCGGTATTCGTCTGGGATAAATTGGCCCGGATTTGTCTCAAGTTGCTCAAGCCAAATTCCGTCTCGGTTGATTTTGGCTTTTATATTGCGATCGGCTGAGCAAGAAACGCCCATCCCAACTGGACAAGAGGCTCCGTGTCGTGGGAGGCGAATGATTCTTACATCGAGGGCAAAGTATTTTCCGCCAAACTGAGCACCGTATCCACTTTCTTGAGCTGCTTTTAGAATCTTGGCTTCAAGTTCGATGTCTCTAAAGGCTTGGCCGGTTTCGTTTCCTTTGGTAGGAAGATTGTCCAGGTATTTGGTCGAGGCGAGTTTGACCGTCTTGAGACAGGTTTCGGCAGACGTTCCACCGATGACAAAAGCGAGGTGGTAGGGCGGACATGCGGCCGTACCAAGAGTCATCATTTTTTCGGTTAAAAATTTTTCCAGATTAACGGGGTTTAGAAGAGCTTTTGTTTCTTGGTAGAGATAGGTTTTATTTGCCGAGCCTCCACCTTTGGCGACAAAAAGGAAGTTGTACTCCATTCCTTCTGTTGCATAGATGTCTATCTGTGCGGGAAGATTTGTTCCGGAGTTCTTCTCGTTGTACATATCCAGGGGAACCGTCTGGGAGTAACGGAGGTTTTCCTCTGTATATGTTTGGTAGACACCTTTGGAGAGGGCTTCTTCGTCGCAAGCACCGGTCCAGACTTTTTGTCCTTTTTTTGCCATAACGATGGCGGTTCCGGTATCCTGGCAGAAGGGGAGAATTCCGTGTGAAGCTTCTTCTGCGTTGCGAAGCATGGCGAGAGCTACGGTGCGGTCATTGTCAGTTGCCTCAGTATCTTCGAAAATTGCGGCTACTTGTTTCAGATGTTCGGTCCGAAGCATAAAAGCGATGTCTTTCGTCGCTTCATTGGCCAAAAGAGTGAGGGCTGCTGGTTCTATTTTGAGAATTTCCTGGCCAGAAAAAACGTCGGTGGAGATGAACCCATTATGCTCAAGCTTGCGGTAATGAGTCGTGTCTGGGCCGAGAGGGAGTGGTTTCTGGTATGTAAATGGCGTTGTTGGCATAGTTGATGAGGAGAGTAGATTTTCCTGTTTGAACACTAGAGTCAATAGGTGAGCTCTGAAGTTCTGGCCTTCTTTTATGGGTGGAGTTTTGGAAAGAAGAGTAAGGCTTCCCTTTTAAGAAGGTGCCTTTTCCTCTTTAGGGAAAATCTTAGAGGAAAAGTTCTCCTCTCTAACTTCCTTCGTAGGCATGTATCTCTTGAGCCTTATCTGCCCAGGTGGGAAGGTCTTGTTTTCTCCATTGATGGATTTTCTGCAGAGCCTTTTGGATCTTTGGATCCTCTTTCTTCATCATGAGTTCATCGAGAGCAGTGTAAACGATGTCTTTTATCTCCATGTCCAGCTGTTTGGCCAACCGTTGAATGGGTTCGTATTCTTCTGCTTCCAAATGAATCTTTATTGAGGGCATAGCCTTTCGGTCCTAATTCTAATCTAGTCTTTTTAGCACTTGATTGCAACTCAGGTGAAGAAAAATAGGGTAAATGAACCAAGAAGAATAAGCATTCTACATTTGATTACCTTAGTGAAGGGAGATGTTTGAGTTGTGGATGTTCCAGGCAAGATATCTTTGATAGCGATATGGTAATTGACTTAGATATATTGATTATTTAATTTTTTCTCGTTTTACCATGAGGAGGGCGAACGGCCTTCCGGCAGCAAACCCCCATTTATTTAAGCAAATGTGTAATTTAAGACGTTTCTCTTCTCTCTTGATCTTTCTTTCTCTCAGTTTTGTATCTTCTTTATTTGGGAATGTTTTTGAAGAAGGATGGTTGTATTCAAAAACAGATGATTTCGAATTGATCAGCAATGCTTCAAAAAACAAAACGAAGAATATCATAGAGGACATTTATGAATTTAAAAATGCCCTTGAAACGGTTTTTTCGGCAATAAAGCGATATCCAGATCCTTATTTTGCTTTTATTATCTGCAAAGATAAAACAACACTTAATGCGTTGTATAAGCGGGAGAAAAAAGATGGTAAATCACTGGTGAATCTTTCGGGTTTTTTTGGTGGTAATGATGAAGGAGGATTTGCCGCAATGTATGCCAAGGAATGGAGAGGTCGGGGATCAAAGGATATGGTATATCATGAGTATGTTCATAGCCTTTTTTCTAAATCAGGAGAAGAGCTTCCGCTGTGGTTTAACGAAGGTATCGCTATGACATTTCAGACGTTTCAAGTAAACCGAGGAACTACGGTTTTTGGGCATCCTGTTTATTGGGCCCGAGATTACTTAACTGAGCGTGCGGATTCGTTCATGCCTTTTGATGAATTATTCGCTGTCAATCACAGCTCTCCGGAGTATCGGAATCACGGATCTGCACATTATTTCTATGCGACTTCGTGGGCTTTTACCCATTTCTGTATGTTTGGTCGAGAGGGACAATACAAAGAGGCGCTCCTTAATTTTGTAGAGGCAGATAAAAGTGGAGATCGTTCGGAAGAAACCTTTAAGAAACTTTTTGGAATGTCTTTCTCTCAGATGAAGATTGAAATGAAGAAGTATTTGGGTGGAGGGCGGAATGTGCTGCAGCCAGAACGTTTCAATGTGATCAAACTGAAGCCAGAAGAATTACCCCAAAAGTATAAGTTTTCTCTAGTGAAAGCGAAAGAAGTCGATGTGAGAAGAATCGTGGGTGGAATTTTTGCTCATGATAAGTCAAGACGACAAAAAGCACGGGAAATACTTGTTAATGCGCGGATCTCAAATCCCGAAAACGTGGAGCTTACTGCGACGATGGGGATGCTGGAAGAGCTTTCTGATAATTCCAATAAAGCGATTGAGTTGTATGAAGAAGCGATAGCGGGCAATGTGGGGCTTCCTCATCCGTATGTGCATTTAGCTGAGTTAAAACTTGAAAATCGAAAAAAAGATTCACCTGAGAATTTGACCGTAAAAGAGACTGTCTCATTTCTTGAGTTACTTTTTAAGGGTCGCTCATTGAAGAGTAGTGGCAGTCGGTTGTATCGTACTGTCGCACAAGTATACTTATTTTCGGATTTTGAGGCAACAGAAGCTCATTTGGCTATTTTGGACGAAGGCTTAAATTGTATGCCAGAGATTATGAATTGGCGCGTGATACCATAGAGTTAAAGTATCGCTTGGGAACATCAGAAAAGACCGATCGATTGGTTGCTCGTTACCTGAATGCCAATATTCCTGAAGAGGTGAAAGAATCTTTTCGCGCGCTTCAGGGCGCTCAGAAATATGATAACGAATCTTCTTCTTCTAAAGAGGTAGAAGCTATCGAAGGAGCGCAGTAGATAGAGGGGCAGTAAATACAGTTTTTCAACTTTCAGGGTTCGTAATCCTATTTTGTATCGCCCAATACTCATGGTCCTTTAAGTGAGTTGAATGCTATCATCCGGAGTAGCCCTGTCAACGGAAGA
>JAESUN010000259.1 GCA_016763045.1 Opitutaceae bacterium
ATCCCACGCGTCGAGCCGTACCGCATCGAACCGGATGCATCGACCAACACAACCATGTCCAGATTGGTTTCTTTCTGATACTGCTTGAGGTAGAGCTTGTCGGTCTTCCCGTAAACCTTCCAGTCTAAAAACCTTGTGTCATCCCCGGGTGTGTACTGACGGTGCTGCGCAAACTCAACGCTCACCCCTTCCATCGGCGAGCGGTGCATCCCCGTCATCATCCCCTCGACGATCATCCGCGCCCGCAAATCAATCGGCCCAATCGCGGCCAGTGTGCGCGGGTCCAAGTAGTTCGGGGAGTCGGTTGGCGGCATGGCATCCGATGGGTCAAGAGAATCAATTCACAACATCAAACATCATCAGCGGCGCAAAACTTGATCCGCCTGCACATCGCTTGCACTTCCCACATCCGTGCTCTCGATCAACTGCCCGATCAAATCATCAGGCGTCACGTTGTCGGCTTCCGCATTGAAGTTCAAGATCAAACGGTGACGAAGCACCGGCGCGGCGATCGCTTTGATATCCTCGGGGGTCGCATGGGTTCGGCCATCCAGGATCGCACGGACCTTCGCGCCAAGGATCAGGTGCTGGCTGGCACGCGGACCCGCCCCCCAATTCAGATACTGCTGAAGGAAATCCGGCCGACCATCTTCTTCGCCCCGCTTAGGTCGACGCGTCGCACGGACTAAGCGCAGCGCGTAACGCACCACATGATCCGCAATCGGGACATCCCGGACGAGGCCTTGGATCTGTTCGATCTTCTCCGCATCAAGCACCGGCTTTAACTCAACTTTGTGTCGCCCGGTCGTTCGCTTCACGATTTCAAGTTCGTGGTCCTCCGTCGGATACCCCACGTGGATCATAAACATGAACCGGTCAAGCTGAGCTTCGGGCAACGGGTACGTCCCCTCCTGCTCAATCGGGTTCTGAGTCGCCAGCACAAAAAACGGCTGGGGAAGATCGTGACGAATCCCGCCGGCCGTGACATGGTTCTCTTGCATCGCTTCAAGCAGCGCCGCCTGCGTCTTAGGCGGTGTCTGGTTGATCTCGTCCGCTAACAAAATATTCGCAAACACAGGCCCCTTAACAAAACGCAACTCGCGCCGCCCCGTGTCTCGATTCTCTTCGATCACTTCCGTGCCCGTGATGTCCGATGGCATCAGGTCAGGCGTGAACTGGATCCGGTTAAACGCCAGGCTCAAAGTCTGCGCCACGGTCGAAACCAAAAGCGTCTTGGCTAACCCCGGCACGCCGACCAGCAGCGCATGGCCCCGGGTGAACAAACACATAAAGACCTGCTCGACCACCTCGTCTTGCCCGACCACCGCTTTGGCGACCTCTTCACGCAATTTCGCTGAGGCCTCGCGGACCTGGTCGATCAGCTCTTGAGATGACTGATTTTCTGAACGATCTTCGTTTGACATAAGCACTCTCGACCGGGTTTAAGGAACTACCAAGTATACCCCCGCCCCCTGCCGGGTGTTCGCCTAAATACCATCTCCACACGCCCGCATTGCCTTAGAATGATGCGATGCCCGAATTGCCTGAAGTTCAGAACGTCTGCCTGGGACTCGCCGACACCGTGGTCGGCCAAACGATCGCCCGTGTCTCTGTCCGCCGACGGGACATCGTGCACGGCCCCAGCAAGCCGACCCACCTGCTGCGTGGCCAAACGGTGACCCGGATCGACCGGCTGGGAAAACAAATCGCCCTGATCGGCCAACCCCTAGGCCGCGAGACCTCCCCGAACAATCCCCCCTGCATCTGCATCCACCTGGGCATGACCGGCTCACTTCGGTACTACCCCAAATCAACGCCCCATAAACCCGACAACCACACCCACATCATCTGGCATCTAACCGACGGCGGCCGATTGGTGTTCCGAGACCCCAGACGCTTTGGCGGGCTCTGGACTTTCGATTCCGTAACCTCGCTGAACCAGACCCGCTGGTCCAAGCTGGGCAATGATGCTTTGAAGATCACCCCAGCCTCGCTCCATGCCAAGCTGCTGCGAACCCGCCGCCCGATCAAAGCAGCCTTGCTCGATCAAGCCGTCCTCGCGGGGCTTGGGAATATCTATGTCGACGAGCTGCTGTATCGCTGCGAGATGCTTCCCATGCGTCTTGGCTGTGATGTGACCCGAAGGGAATCCCAACGCCTGGTCCGCCAGATGAGGTCGCTACTGGGTAAGGCCATACGCCTGGGAGGATCCACCCTGAGGGACTACGTGGACGCGTCAGGGCAGTCCGGCGGCTTCCAGCACCTCCACCAAGTCTACGGCCGATCGGGCCAACCATGCCCATCCTGTGCCCAATCATTGGCTTGCATAACCGTGTCAGGTCGGACCACGGTCTATTGTGAGAATTGCCAATCCTGACTGGTACACAAGAGCTGTGGGTGGAAGACCCTCTTACTAATAGAGAAAGATAGTATTATTCTTCTTCATAGTAGATATGTCCGTCGTTTACGGGGATATTGTGGATAGTAGAATTTATAAGCCTTGTGAAGAACGGCTTTAAACTTTTACATAGCGTGTTAATAGCCTGTCGGTAGCGATCACGGGCTATGAGTCTTTCGAGTGGTAGCTGTCGGTAAAAGGGACGCTAGCTCGACTTACTGACGGCTAACTAGGTTATGGGTCCTGGGTTACAGGTAGGTGCCAATCCGTACCAAGCGCCAATGCACAGGTTTTCCACATAGAAGCCGACAGTGTGGAAAGGCCTGAAACAAGCCGCATCGACTCTCCCCATGCGATGACCAACCGCGGAAACGGCGGGACATCGGTGTCGTATCGTTTTGACTGATTAGAGATCGCCATCAGGCGTGGAGCATGCCCCGCACACTGCAGCAGCGCGGTCACCGGCATCACCACCGCATCAAGCGATCGGGGCGCTCGTGCCTAGGCTGATCTGCTCGTCCAGGTGCTCGACCTGCTTGGCATACTGAGGGTCTTTTTTAGATTTAGCATCCACGGTACGGATCGAGTGCATCACGGTGGTGTGATCGCGTCCGCCGAAGTACCCGCCGATTTCTTCGAGGCTAAACCGGGTGCGTTTACGCGCCAGCCACATGCAAATCTGCCGTGGCTCGGTAACAGACTTATGTCGGCGACGTGACTGCAGGTCGCTTAGCTTGACGTTGTAGTACTCGGTCACCGCGTCGATGATGTGCTGAAGCGTGACCTGGCTGTGCTTGGACCCAGCAACGGGCACACGTAAAGCTTCTTGGACCAATTTCATGTCGATAGATCGACCCTGAAGGTTGGCATGGCCCTGAATCGTGATAATCGCGCCTTCCAACTCCCGAGCGTTGGAATCGATCTTGTTTGCCAGGTATTCGATAACCTCGTTGGGGACATCCATCGAACGAGGTTGCTCTTAGCCTTGAGGATCGCCACACGGGTTTCAAAGCCGGGCTTGGTGACTTCCGCGGTCAAGCCCCACTGGAACCGGCTGATCAGCCGATCTTCCAGGTCGCCGATCTCACTTGGCGGCGCGTCCGAGGACAGCACGATTTGGCGATTAGACTGATATAGGTCGTTAAACGTATGGAAAAACTCTTCCTGAGAGCGTTCACGGTTCGCCAGGAAGTGGATGTCATCGATGACCAATACGTCCACATGCCGATAGCGATCGCGGAACTCATTCATCTGCCCGGACTGGACGCATTGAATGAACTGATTCATATACGCGTCACAAGAGACGTAGAGGATTTCAGTTTCAGGCTTGCTGTTGATGATGCCTTGGCAGATCGCTTGAAGCAGGTGCGTCTTGCCTAAACCCACGCCGCCATGGATGAATAGCGGGTTGTACGCCGTGCCCGGCTGATTCGCGACAGCGACACTGGCTGCGTAGGCAAGCTGGTTGTTAGGGCCGGAGACAAAGTTTTCGAAGCTGTAGTCCGGGCTCAGGACCATCTGGTCGGCGTCAAAGTCCGAAGACGATGCCGATCGTTTGGGCCTGGGCGGAACCGTAGCGGTGATCGTTACTTCTGGATGGGCCTTAGGTTCGATACCTTTGGACTTAGACTTTGTAGCAATGGAAGCCTCGGTGACAAAGCGTACGCCGATCAGCGCACCTGTCGCACTCTGGGCAGCGTCATTAAACTGATCTAAGCACTTACTCTGCAGGTACTTTTCCTGCACGCTGTTGCTTGTCGATACGCGCAGCAATCCTCCCTTGAGGTCAACCGGCTCCAGTTCCTCGAACCACTGTCGGCAGATCGAACTGTGCCGCTTGCGCAGATACGCCATCATGTCGCGCCATAGCGCGGGATCAATATTCGGCATCGTATAAACTAACTTAATATTACCCACGACCGTCCGGAGAAGTCGGTGAAAGGTCTGTCCGGATCGCCCACCGCGATGTCATGTCGGATCATATTTATCCAACGGTTATCCACAACACTCAGACTAAGGAACACGAGCGTTTCTGTCAACGGTAATCATAGCGATTGCGTGTTGAAGTTAAGC
>JAESUN010000260.1 GCA_016763045.1 Opitutaceae bacterium
GTCCGCCATCCTCCGAAATCTTATAGTGCGGCTGCCTTCGGCGCAACCCATCCAGAGGATGATCGTTGGGCCAGTAAGCCGAGTTATAGATGTGAATGAACCGATCCGTGTTTGGATCATTCACGCCGCTACGAAAAGCCAGTTGTCGGGTCCCGGTCCCTTCGGGAACAGTTGTTTGGATTTTGTCTGTCTGGGTCCAGGTCTCCCCATTATCCTCGGAGACGAATAATTGAACACTGTCGACGGAATCTGAACGATAAATTTCCTGATCGACTCTCAACAAAGCGGTTCCTTCCTTACGAGTATAGTAACTGGAAGACATAATCATTGTGCCATCCCTGGGAGATGGGGCAAAAACAGTTCGGGATACGTTTGGGGCAGAGCTCTGGGATTTCATCGCAGGCTTTATCACGAAATAAACATAATGTGGTTACAATGAGAAACGCACCATTTAATACATATTTTGAAGGGTATCTTCTTTCAGCGTTTAGCTAGGAGTGGACTTGCCATGAGATAGTCCTATCCGGTAAACAGATTACGGATTTTTTATGGCATATACAATTGGCGTTGATTTCGGCACAAACTCTGTGCGCAGTATAGTAGTTCGTTGTTCGGATGGTTCTGAAGTTGGAACATCCGTTTTTAACTATCCTTCTGGCGAGATGGGCATTTTGCTGGATCCAAAAGATCACAATTTAGCACGACAGCATCCGGGTGATTATCTTTTAGGGCTCGAAACCAGTTTGAGGGGAGCATTGGCTCAAGCGAAGGATGGGGACAGTGATTTTTCCCCAGAGAAGGTGATTGGGATTGGCGTTGATACAACGGGCTCCAGTCCAATTCCTGTCGATGAGCAAAATAGAGCTCTTGCGATGAAGCCTGAGTGGAAGGGGAACCTGTCGGCTGAGTGCTGGCTGTGGAAGGATCATACGAGTATTGAAGAGGCGAGACAGATTACAGCCTTAGCGGCGCAGCATCGGCCGCAATACATTGCGAAATGTGGCAATACGTATTCATCGGAATGGTTCTGGGCAAAGCTATGGCATTGCCTGAATGTAGAACCTGATGTCTTCGAGGCTGCCTATAGCTGGGTGGAATTTTGTGATTGGACTCCGGCGGTTTTATCCGGAGTAAGTGATCCGAAGAAGGTAAAGCGCGGGGTCTGTGCGGCTGGGCACAAAGCTCTCTATGCGGAAGATTGGAATGGCTTGCCGGACAAAGAATTTCTCTCGATGCTTGATCCCAAATTAGCTGATCTGCGAGACCGGCTTTATGACAAAGCGTACGATGCGAGTGAAGTGGCGGGCTCTCTGAGTGATGCCTGGGCCTCAACTCTTGGACTTCAGAGTGGTATTCCTATATCGATAGGTGCGTTTGATGTGCATTTTGGTGCGATTGGCTCAGGAGTGGACGAGGGGACTTTGGTAAAGGTTATTGGTACATCCACCTGTGATTGTGCTGTTGTTTCCGCTTCAAAGAAAATCAAGGATATTCCCGGGATATGTGGAATTGTGGAGGGCGCGATTTTACCTGGGTTTTATGGGATTGAAGCAGGTCAATCCGCGGTTGGTGATATTTTTGCCTGGTTTGTTAACAAGATCTGTAAGGGAAACGAGGAGACGCACCAGCAGCTTACGAAAGAGGCTGAAGGGCTCAAGCCGGGCGAGAGTGGATTACTGGCCTTGGATTGGAATAATGGAAATCGCACCGTGCTCGTGGATCCGCTCCTCTCCGGTCTTTTGCTGGGGCAGAGTTTACATACCTCACAGGCCGAGATTTATCGTACTTTGATCGAGGCGACTGCTTTTGGGGCTAGAGCTATTCTTGAGCGAATGGATGAATATGGTGTTGAGATCCAACGAATTGTTTGTGCGGGTGGTATTGCCCAAAAAAACCCGATGATGATGCAAATTTATGCAGATGTGACGGGCCGGGAGATGTTGATATCAGGGAGTGATCAGGCGTGTGCGTTAGGATCTGCCATTGTCGCAGCGGTTGTCGCGGGATCAGCTAAAGGAGGTTATGACGATTTTGTATCTGCACAGAAGGCGATGACAACGTTGGATGAAAGTGTTTATAAACCGGATCCCGAATCTCAGGTGGTCTACGGTGAACTTTATCGGTTGTATAAGAAAATTCATGACGCTTTTGGAGGGGTTTCGGTGGAAGATTTAACGGAAGTGATGAAGAGGCTTTTAGAACTAAAAAAGGAAGCTCGGCAGTAATAAAAAGGAATGTGATTAAATGATGAAAGAATCAAAAAAAGGAGAGATCTGGTTTGTCGCGGGTAGCCAGCACTTGTACGGAGAGGAAGCCATTGCGCAAGTGGGTCGGAATGCAAAGGAGATAGTCTCTTCATTGGATGGGGCGAAAGCGATCCCTCTGGCAGTTGTGTTTAAAGGAGTTGGGTCAACCCCGGAGCAGATCCGCTCGATCTGCCTCGAAGCAAATGCTTCTTCGGAATGCGCGGGGTTGATCATTTGGTGTCACACTTTCTCTCCGGGGAAAATGTGGATAGGAGGATTGAAGTCTCTGCAGAAGCCGTTTGTGCATTTGCATACACAATTTAACAGGGACCTACCTTGGAGCGAAATCGATATGGATTATATGAATCTGCATCAGGCTGCTCATGGCGATAGGGAGTTTGGATTTATCTGTACGCGGATGCGTATCGAGCGAAAGGTGGTTGTGGGGCATTGGCAGGATCCGGAGGTGTTGGAGCGTCTAGGCATGTGGTCACGGGCTGTTTCGGGATGGCATACCTTACAGGGAGCGAAGATTTGTCGGATAGGTGACAATATGCGGGAGGTTTCGGTGACGGAAGGAGACAAGGTGGCTGCGGAAGCATGCTTAGGATATTCGGTCAATGGATTTGGGGTCGGTGATTTGGTGGAATTTGTGAAGGGTGCAAGTGACAGTGAAATAGATGAATTGTGTGCGCAGTATGAGGATGAATACGATGTGGTCGCAGAACTTCGGGAAGAAGGGGCCAGGCATGAATCATTACGGGATGGAGCTCGGATAGAATTGGGGTTACGGGCTTTTCTGAGAGCTAAAGATGCGGTTGGATTTACGACAACATTTGAGGACTTGCATGGATTAAAACAGCTTCCTGGGTTGGCGGTACAGCGTTTGATGCGAGATGGATATGGTTTTGGAGCAGAGGGTGATTGGAAGACCGCTGCATTGCTCAGGGCGATGAAGGTGATGGCAGAGGGTTTGGATGGAGGTACTTCCTTCATGGAGGATTACACGTATCATTTGCATCCATCCGGGCATAAGGTGTTGGGAGCTCATATGCTGGAAATATGTGAGAGTATTGCTTCCGGGAAACCAAAGCTTGAAATCCATCCTCTCGGAATTGGCGGAAAGGAAGATCCTGTGCGGCTGGTTTTTGATGTTGCTGCAGGGCCCGCTGTCAATGCGACGATGGTGGACCTAGGGAACCGTTTCCGGCTAGTTGTCAATGAGGTGGAGGTAGTGGATGCGGATGAGGCGTTGCCAAAATTACCTGTGGCTCGTGCTGTTTGGGAGCCGAAACCGGATTTTAAAACATCGGCGGCTTCATGGATTTACGCAGGTGGTTCCCATCATCCTGTTTTCAGCAAAGCCTTAACATCTGAAGTGCTTGAGGATTTTGCGGTGATTGCAGGAATTGAAGTTGTTCTGATCAATGATAAGACAACGGTTTCCGAGCTGCGGAGAGATCTCCGTTTGGGAGAAGTTTATCATCATTCTGCAAAAGGATTTTCGTTTGCGGGTTGATTTTGTATTAAAAATTTAAGGAGAAAAATGTGCAGAGATGAGTGATGATTTTTTAGCTTTGCGGGAAGAATGTTTAGCGGCAAATAAGCAGCTAGCGGAGTTTGGTATTGTTGATCTCACTTTTGGAAATGTGAGTGTGCTGGATCGGAGTAGTGGAGCGATGGCCATAAAGCCGAGCGGGGTGGCTTATGATGCGCTAAGAGCCGAGGATATTGTCGTGCTGGATGTGAATGCAAAGCCCGATGATTCTTGTGCTCTGGATTTGGAGGCTGCTACGAAATGGGGTGAGCTTCGTCCCTCGTCAGACACGCCTACCCACATGCGGCTTTATCAGGCCTTTCCGAATATTCAGGCAATCGTGCATACGCATTCACGAAATGCGACCGTTTACGCTCAGGTGGGGAAAGCGATTCCATGCATGGGGACAACTCATGCTGATTATTTTTATGGGGATGTTCCGGTGACTCGGCCGATAAGTTCGGAAGAGATTGCCCGGCACTATGAATGGGAGACGGCGAATGTGATCATCGAATGTTTTCAGGATTTAGATCCCGATACCATGAATGCCGTGCTTTTTCATGGGCATGCTCCATTTGTTTGGGGAGTGAATGGGACGAAGGCAGTCGAAACAGCTTTTGCCTTGGAGGTTGTTGCGGAAATGGCCTTAAAAGGGAAGGGGCTATCTCCTCAGGCGACCCATCTATCAAAGGCGCAACTGGATAAACATTATTTGCGCAAACACGGTGGCACCGCTTATTATGGGCAGTCGGAATAAGATGATCTCGAAGGGGACTACCCTCCGAGAACGGACTTAATCACTCGGCCCATGTCTGCAGAGCGATAGGGCTTTGATAGGATCGCATCGAATCCCTTCGCGAGATA
>JAESUN010000261.1 GCA_016763045.1 Opitutaceae bacterium
CCTCGATCTTCTCTATACGTCGTCGTAGATTTTCCGCGATGACCCCAGCCTGCTCTCCGTCGACCCCTGGCAGGACCATCGTAAATTCGTCTCCCCCATACCTGCCAACTCGTCCGCCCGGCGAAACGCTTTCATTCATCAAAGAAGCCACTAATCGTAACACCCGGTCGCCGACGTGGTGACCATAGTTATCGTTGACGTCTTTAAATTTATCTATATCAAAAAAGATAACCGACATCGACTTGCCGGTTTTGCCCGCAGCCTCGAATTCATCCGACAGCATCTGGTCCAAGCCGCCCCGGTTAAGCGTGCTGGCTAGCGGGTCGTAATGAGCCTGCTCACTTAAATGCTCATTCTCTTCTTCAAGAACACTAATCTCTTGAATCGCTTTAACTGAAAGATCCGAGAGAACCTCGTTGGCCAATTCCATCAGGTCGGAAGCGGATTGTTGCGAGGAGCTTTCGATTTCGAATAATTTGCCGAGCTCTTTCGTTCCGACCTCGATTTCTTCCAAATACGCCGCGGCTTTTTCATTGTCGAGATCGAACCATAAACTGGCGTGCTGAATATAACTCTTAACCAAGCCAGCACGCTGCGACTCTGAGCAGAGGAAGCAGTCGGCCGCTTTAGCACCCAGCGTCACAGAACGAACCAAAGCCTGGTACTCAGGCGCAGCTTCATCGGGGGACTCATGCCCGCCAATAGCGGCGGTCAGAATCGGAGGTAAGCCCCATTGATCAGCCAACGCATACCCAACCTCAGTATGAGTCAAGTCTAGTTTTTGTTGCTCCAGCACGCGCAGCTTGTTGTGCTCGTCGATAGCCTGTGAGATTATTTTCGCGTAATCCCCACGCAAGGTTTGCAACAATACAATCACGCCCAGGTCTTGAAGCAGCCCCGCAATGAAAGCCTCTTCGTAGTGATTGAATTTCACTTCGCGAGCAATGGTATGCGCCCCGACTGCAGCGAACAGGCTACGCTTCCAGATGATCGTCGGGTCGAAGTCTTCGCCACCCAGCCCCTTAAGCTGGGGGACCAGGCTAAAACCTAGCGCAAGCATTTTCACCGCATTGATGCCGAGCATCCCGGTCGCCCGTTCAACAGTGGTAACGCGGTGGCGTAGGCCGTAGAAGCTGCTGTTAATGGTTCGGAGGATTTTCGTGGAGATCGCGGTGTCGTGCGAGAGGACTTCGCCTAGTTCGCGGACACTGACGTTCTCATCGCCACACATCTCGACCACCCGAGCAGCGATAGCCGGGAAGCTCGGAAGGCGTTCACACTTCAAAATGCGGTCAAGCAGCTGCTGATCCATCGCAGTACGTCCCTCGTCTAAAATTACGTACAAGCTGTAATGACGACCGCGATTTCCGCAGACAACTCGCCATCGGTACTCACCCCCGAAAACAGTGCCCTAACGGTATTACGGTCCCTCTGTTATCGTTATAAATCGGCTATTTGTGGGGTAATCTATAGCAACAACCGCGTGTTTAAAGAGACGAGCTAAGTCTTGTGTTCACCACGACATCAACTCTTTTCCCCAAAATGGATACGGATATTCTGAGTAATTCAGTCAAAGTTAGCCCTCCTATTACCCTACTTTTGCGTCCCCTTATTGCGTTAGCCCGTGAACCGGGGATAATGCCCGCCAAGCCCCTACCCGATGAGAGCCCAAGACCATGAAAATCGCCATCGCCTGTGACCACGGCGGATACCCTCTGAAACAGACCCTGGTCGAATTAATGCAAAGCCTTGGCCACGAGGTTCTGGACTTAGGTGCCCACGAGCTGGACGCACAGGACGACTACCCGGATTTTGCCCGTTATGTGGGTCAGGCGATCCAGCACGGGCAAGCAGAACGCGGTGTGCTTTTGTGTGGGTCAGGCGTCGGCGCGAGCATCGCAGCCAACAAACAGAACGGCGTCCGGGCGGCGGTCTGCCACGACACCTACTCCGCTGGGCAAGGCGTCCAGCACGATGATATGAATGTCCTGTGCCTGGGCGCAAGGATCGTCGGGGAAGCGGTCGCGATTGAATTGGTCACCGCATTCGTCAACGCCAAGTTCTCAGCTGAAGAACGCCACGCCCGTCGACTCGAAAAAGTCAAAGCGATCGAAGCGGCTCACTAATACAACGATCGATTCAAATTAAATATTAAGGCGATGCGGTCTAAGGCTGCGCGTCTGGGGTTGTCACATCCACAGGCACACCTTCCGAATCATTCGGAGTTAGCTCATCCTCCCCGCCATCTTCTTCCGTAATCGAATCGGGTGTGGGGACAGGCGGCTTAAAGCTGGTTAACGATGCTTGCAATTCGGTCACCGCGAGCAAACTAATCGCTGTCGGCGCCAGTGCTAAACGGTTGTCCCAAGGCGCCATCCGCACGCCACCATGAGCAGCGGTCCGGTCGCGGACGTAATAACAGGCGGCATCGTCCATCATCAGTTGCCCCACAAAACGAGCGGAGTAACCGGCGGACAACAGCCAACCAAGCTTGTCTCGATCTTGTGTTGCGTTTTCATCCCGCAGCATGACCGAAAGAAACATCAACGCTTGAGCGTTGCGCCAATCGGGGTTCGGCGGGCTCCCCGAGGGGCCTGGCTTTAAGACAAATCCACCTAAAACATCGTCGGGGCCAAGCTCTGGTATTTCGATGACCTGGTACTGGCAAAGCCGATCGATCACGGCTGCAAGGACCGCTCGCCGTTTGGCGAGCTGGGCCTGCTTCATACCGCTGGCGTCTGCGTCAGCTAACAAATCGCCTGCCCGTTCATAGGCCAGCACCAGCCAAGGCAGCGCCACGAGATTGGGGACGCGCTCTTCGCTGCCCCACAAACGGTCCATCATCGCCCAAACCGCTTGCCCCAACTGCTCGTCGCGGGTCCGCTCGTACAGGGTCGCCAGTGCAGCCAAAGACAGGGCCATCGCCCCTTGATTAAGCTTTGCTTGCCCCGCATCTTTGGACACAACAAGAGACAACAACCGGTCGCCCAATCTGTCACGCAATACTTGATCGGCATCGGCCTCTGGGGTTTCTAAAAGTGTTAATAGATTTAACGCCATCACCCGTGGCTCTGCGGCATCCCCGGAATCTAACATTTTTTCGCCGAGGTGGGTTGCGATTTCCGTCGCCCGTCTGGCGTA
>JAESUN010000262.1 GCA_016763045.1 Opitutaceae bacterium
CACACCGCTTTCCTCGAAGCCTTGAATAGCTATCAAAACCGAGAGAGACGTTACGGCCTCACAGGAGAGCAAAACAACGAACAACCCGTAATCTGATGGGAAAAAGAATTTTAAGTACAATAGGACTGTGGGCTGTGGTTATCTGCCTTCTTGTTTTCATAGGCCCTGAAGCAGGTGTTTTCATCATTGGGCTGTGGGCTCTCGCGACCCAATATGAGCTTTATCAATTACTGGATAAGATGGGCCTAAAACCATTCAAGCGACTGGGACTTTTACTTGGAGGCCTACTCATCTTCGTCCCTTTTTACATCCATAAATACTCCCTGA
The DNA here is from genome assembly GCA_016763045.1 of Opitutaceae bacterium. GTDB lineage: Bacteria > Verrucomicrobiota > Verrucomicrobiia > Opitutales > Opitutaceae > NORP342. The sequence goes on from JAESUN010000262.1 coordinate 328, forward strand.
TCGGACAAAACATTGATCTGGAAATCGGGATACTTGCCGCCGCAGTCGTTCTCGTCTCCCTTCGCATCCTCAAGGATCGAGAAGGACTCGGGCGATTAAATACGCTTACCTCCACTCTTTTCGGGATACTATACATCCCCTTCATGCTCCATTTCCTCATCCGTATTTTTGAACTCCCCGGCAATGAGACACAAGGTATCCTACTCGCTATTTGGATCATAGCCACGGCCAAGTTCAGTGATGTGGGGGCTCTCTTGACCGGGCTTGCCATAGGCAAAACACCGCTTTCCCCAAGCGTAAGTCCAAACAAAACATGGGAAGGCGCCGTTGGAGCAGTTGTTTTTTCGATCCTCATCAGTCTTTTATTTGTCTGGTTCTTCCGGGATAAACTCCCACAAGAAATCACCCTTCTTTTGGCAGGACTCATCGCCATTCCCGTCGCAATTGTCGCAATCATTTCAGACCTTATCGAATCAATCATCAAACGTAGCGCCGATGTTAAAGACTCAGGGAAAGCCATTCCTGGTATTGGTGGGGCCTTTGATCTCTCAGACAGTATTATACTGAGTGCGCCGGTCGGTTATCTGATCCTGAGCTTCATCATCTGAGAACACTTATGTCAGAGCGAAAAAAAATCGTTCTTCTCGGAGCCACTGGCTCTATTGGAGAAAACACTCTTAAAGTCATCAGTGGGCATCCTGACAAACTCGAATTGGTCGGTATCGCCGCTCATTCGAAGATCAAAAAATTAGCTAAGATCGCCCGAGAGTTTAACGTTCAACATGTCGCCTGCTTTGATGAGCACGCCGGCAAAGAAGCACGAAGCAATGGCGACTTCTCTGCGGACACAAAATTCTATAATGGACTGAAAGGACTATCAGAGATCGCAAGTCTGCCAGAAGCCGACCTTGTCGTGGCCGCAGTCGTCGGAACGACTGGACTAAAACCAGTGCTCGCCGCCATCGAAGCAGGAAAAGATATCGCCCTGGCCAACAAAGAGATCCTCGTTCTAGCAGGAAAATTTGTCATGGCTGCTGCCAAAAAACATGACGTCAACATCCTTCCTCTGGACAGTGAACACGACGCCATCTTCCAATGCCTCAATGGGGAAAAAAAGAAGGAAGTTAAGAAACTGATTCTCACGGCCTCCGGCGGAAGTTTTCGCGAACGCCCTTTCGAAACACTGTCTCAAGTAACTCCCGAAGAGGCGCTTTCACATCCCAATTGGAACATGGGAAAGAAGATCACCGTCGATTGTTCAACCATGGCTAATAAAGGCTTGGAAATAATCGAAGCCCACTGGTTGTTTGACGTCAGACCCGAGCAGATCGAGGTCGTCATCCATCCACAAAGTATCGTGCATTCCATGGTGGAATTTGTCGATGGCTCTATCATCGCGCAACTCTCTCCGCCCTCGATGACTTTCGCCATTCAGCACATCCTGCTTCATCCAGACCGACATCCGGGCGTGGAAGCTACCCTGGACTTTTCTCAAACCCTCTCTCTAGAATTTAATCCACCCGATCTTAAGCGATTTCCTTGTTTTGCCTTAGCCCGTCAAGCTCTTGAGACAGGAGGAACCGCTCCTGCTATCTTCAACGCCGCCAACGAAGTAGCTGTCAGCGCGTTTTTGGCTAACAAAATCGGCTTTCTCCAAATTGCGGCTATCATTGATAAAACCATGAAAAATCTTAAGAGTATTGAACCTTTATCGCTCGATGAAGTCTTGCTAGCAGATACGGAAGCTCGAAAAACTGCCAAATCCTTCATTTAATCCTTTTTTCACACTATGATCACATCTTTTCTCGAATCAATTTTTTCGAACCTTTGGGCTATTTTTCTCATCATCGTTTTCTTTGGCGGATCCATTTTCTTTCATGAACTGGGGCATTTTCTGGCAGCTCGCCGGAGAGGACTGAAAATTGATCGATTCTCTATCGGATTCGGGCCCAAAATCCTCACCTGGAACAAAGACGGTATCGAATACTGTATTTCCCTTTTCCCATTAGGTGGTTACGTCGCTCTACCTCAACTGGCAGATATGAGAGGAATAGAAGGTGACCCCGATCACCCGGCACAAGACCTTCCCCAAATCAGTTATACCTCCAGGATCATCGTATCCATCATGGGAGTCGTCTTTAATGTCATTTTTGCCTTTCTACTATCACTGATACTCTGGAAAGTCGGACTTCCAGCCCAAGACATAAAGGAGACGACTCAGATTGGATATGTTGTAAAGGAGATCACATTATCAACCGGCGAAATCGTAACTGGACCGGCTTATTATGCAGGTCTCCAAGCCGGTGATATCATCCGGTCAATTGATGGGAAAAAGGTAAAAAGCCCCATGAGTGCAACGGAAGCCATCATCCTAAGCTCCGGACGAGACGAATATAATCAGCCTAAAATACAACTCTCAATCGAACGCGGCGCCGAAACAAAAAACATAACCGTTTATCCTAAACTCGCCGGAGAAGACAAACTTCGCCGAATAGGCATCGGATGGTCTGGATCCCTCATTGTCGGCCGAATTCTCAAAAATTCACCCGCTCAAAAGGCAGGCTTACAACAGAACGATGAACTCATTTCCTTTAATGGCATACCTTTTTATTCGAATGTCGGATTGAGCGAAATAACAGAGGATACTCAGGGAGCTCCTCTCGTTTCTTCCTTCAAAAGAGGAGAACAATTACTTGAAACGGTCATCGTCCCCGAAAAAGTAAAGATCACCGAGGAAGGGACTTCCCGTTACAGGATTGGCATCGAATTTTCGTATCCCGTAAAAACAATTTACCCCAATCCTATCACTCAGATAAAAGATATTTTTTCGACCATCACCCGAACCTTTTCCGCGCTCATCAAGCCCAAGAGCGATGTAGGAATCCAGCATATGAGTGGTCCAGCAGGAATAGCCAAAGGTCTTTTTGATTCCGTCAAGATAGATATACGAATCGCCATTTGGTTCACTGTTTATATCAACCTGAGTCTGGCCTTTTTCAATCTCCTCCCCATTCCTGTTCTGGACGGTGGGCATATCCTCTTTGCCACCATTTCGAAAATAAGAGGCCGAGCACTCCCCCCTCAATTTGTGGCTGCCTCTCAAGGAGTTTTTATGATCCTCCTCTTCTCTCTTATTATTTTTGTCAGCTACAAGGACATTTCAAGGTTTACCAGATCAGATAAACCTGCCGAAACCTCTATCGAACCGGTTTTTACCGGTGATGTTTCCACCAGCCAATAAACGATCCGCCTTCTTTTTCAGCGACTTCCATCAGAGTATTTTAGCCATGGCATCTTACTGCACCTCTCGATTCAAGACCCTCAGGCGAACAACGCGGGAAGTCATGGTCGGTGATATTGCCGTAGGAGCAAAAAACCCTATCCGTATTCAGTCCATGACGACGACGAATACACAAGATATTGATGCCACCGTCGAACAAGCTGCCACTCTAGCAGAAGCA
>JAESUN010000263.1 GCA_016763045.1 Opitutaceae bacterium
AGTGTTTGGAGGATACGTCACTTATCAAGGGGATCAGCTTTTAAGGCTTTACAACAGGCTGCCAAGATTAGTGAGAGAAAAAATGATGACGAGAGAGACATTCATTCGCTTATTGGGAAAACTCCCCAACAAAGTTCTCCCGATTCTATCCATCATTGATGAAGTCGATTGCGGCTCCTTCCTACGTCGAACAATCGAATACGCCGTCGAGCAAGATGAACGCATCAAGGCGTTTTTATGTCTGCCACATACCAGCACTGCCCAAAACCCAGCCATCTTCTGCCACCATCAACATGCAGGCAATTATCTGCTAGGAAAAAGTGAAGTTGTTGGTTTGTCCGGCGATAAGGATCAAGCATACGCAAAAGAACTCGCCGAACGGGGTTTCATCACCCTCTCCCCTGATGCCATTTGTTTCGAAGATCGGTGCCAGCACAAAGACTCCCCAGAGAACAGCCATGTCCACGAGCTGCATACCAGGTTACTCCGAGGAGAGACTCTCTTAGGAAAAATATTACATGATATGTCGGTTGGTATCGACATCCTCCAGAGCCTAACAGAGGTCGACTCCGATCGTATCGGATTCATCGGCCATTCTTACGGAGGCAGGACAGCCTTGTTTGCTCCTGTCTTTGATCGACGAATCAAAACCAGTGTGTGCAATGGTGGTTCGAGCAATTATCGGGACATGTCCGGTATTCAATTCGATTTTGTGCTCCCAGATATTATCCAGCACGGAGACATCGAAGATATTGTGCGACTGGTAGAGCCCACCAACCTGCTCATTTCAGGAAGCGATCACGACAAATGGAGTATCGGCATCGAGGCGATGGCAGCATATGCACAATCGACCTTTCATCAGGGAGAGTTCAGGCACCATGTCTCCTCAGGCGGACATCAGTTTACTCCCGAGATGCGTGAGCGAGCCTATGCCTTTCTCTCCAAACACTTGAATCAACCAGCTGACGCATAGCCTAAAAGAAAACAGTTTCCGAATGACTGATTCCCAAAAAAAAAGCCCTTCCATTCCATCCCGTAAACTCTGGCTCTTCGCCACACTTTGGTCCCTACGACAGTATCCCTCAAAGGGACGTGAGTGGTCCTGGGCAAAGAAATTCACCGCTATTCGTAAGGCAAATTTTGAGGGTGTTTTCTCACCGCCAATCCCTGCATTGGCGGACCGCGGCGACCTGCGCTATCTGGCCGTAACCAGCCTGGATACATCCAGCAAAATAGAGCGAGACCTATGCTCGGCCAAAAAGCTGGGAGCCCTCGCCATTGATATCCAGCTAGGAGATTATGATTCCAAGCTGGCAGATATGGTAAAACTGGCCATACGTATCCGCGATGTCGCTCTTGACCTGGAACTCCCTTTTGCCATCGAAACCCATCGCGACACCTTCACTGAAACCCCCGAAGCCACGCTCGCCCTCTTTAAAGGTTTTCGCAAAAAGACAGGTAAAACACTTCCTCTCTGCCTTGATCATTCACATTTTGCCATCGTGCGGCATCTGGCGCCAGGCACTTACTGGGAACGCCTGCGAAAGCCGACGGAGTTATTGAATGCCACCACACAATTCCATCTGCGTCCCTTCAATGGACACCATTGTCAGATACCGGTGCTCAATGCCTCAGGCCGACGCACACCCGAGTACCGCGACTGGCAAGAATATCCCACCGCCCTTTTCGCTTACCTCAAAGCTCAATCTATCACCACTCCAGTCCTGGCCGTACCAGAACTCGGCAACGCGGCCCCTTCTTATGGCCTCAGTGTTTTCGGTGATACCTGGCTTGATGCGCAAGCCGTGGCCCGTGATTTACAAAAACTCTGGCGAAAATAAGGATCTTAAGGGCCCTGATTTGATTAAAACACTTTTCATAAAACAAAACTCTCAGCAAAGATCATCCTGTAAATCTTGCGATAAGATTGCCCCGGTATGTCGGGGTTAATCCTGTCCCAAAGATCTCCGAACCATCACCTCTCTAACTTTCTAATGACGGACCCAACCCCTTCTTACGCAAAATACGATCTGCACCTGCATACCTACTGGAGCTATGATGCCACCACCCAACCAGAGAGTTATTTCAAACATGCTCGTAAACATGGGATCCGCTGCATCGCTATTACCGATCACCATATCATCGATTCGGAAAAGGAAGTCGCTGCCATCACTCCAAAATACCCAGAGATCAGATTCATCCCGGCGGCAGAGCTTTCGGTAGACACTTCTTTTGGAGCGATTGATCTCCTCTGCTATGGATTTCCCAAAGAACGCCCACCGGAACTCACCAAGGTCTTCAACAGATACCATGAGTGGCAACGTGCTATAGGCGCAGCTTTCTCGGAAGGTATGCTGGCACTCGGGCATGACTTTACCGATGCCCACCGTCTTGAACTACTTCAATCTTATCGTCCCGCACAGACCATTGATCTTCAGGGAAATACACACGTTAAAGGCGCCTTCATCTGCGACTACTTCGTAAAGCGAGGATTCATTGCCAAAGCAGGAGATCACCCAGATCTCATCAACCGCCTTCAGGAAAAAGTTTCATTCCCTCCTTATCCCGATGTTGAAAGCGTGACAGCAGCCGTTAAAGCCTCCGGAGCGCTTATCGCAATCGCTCACCCCTTCTTTTATTTCAACGGACATGACATCAAAGTAATGGATACACTCAGGGAAGAATGCAGCCTCGATGGGATCGAATGCGCCCACAAGATCGTTCCACCCAAATACACCACCTTATACCGGGACTACTGCTTACAGCATAACCTCTTCTCAGTTGGAGGCTCCGATTGCCACTCCGACAACGATATAAACGATTCGGTAGGCCTTCATAACGGAAAAGATGAATGGCTCGACGAATTCCTAGCACGTCTCAATTAGGAGAAATTAAAAATGAAAACCCTTTCTGAATATCGCGAAAGCATCGACAACCTTGACGCAGCCCTCATCGCACTTCTCGCCGAAAGGTTTAAGATAACCCAGCAAGTAGGACTCTATAAAGCCTCTCATCACCTCTCGGAGAAAGATGAATCCAGAGAAGAAAAACAAATGGCAAACATCGATGAACTTTCCCAAAAAGCAGGACTACGCCCTGAAATAGCCCGTCGAGTTATCCGTGTTATCATCGAACAAGTTATCGCAGAGCATAAAGAAGTGCGAAAAGGCTATTTCGATAACCAGTAAAGAGAAGAAGCAAACCGATGATAGGAATGAATCGATCCCAGTTGCTCTTCAAGAGCCACGATCAGGACTGGAAAAATGATTTCCTCAGTGAGAGTCATCGAATCAGAACATCCTGTGATTGCTCTTTTGAAATCGAACATATTGGCAGCACATCGATTCCAGGAATTCTAGCAAAACCTATTCTGGATA